>NZ_NOLI01000046.1:0-25371 GCF_002245975.1 Nostoc sp. 'Peltigera membranacea cyanobiont' 213
ACGAGTTTGCCTGTGTTTTTACTCATTTTTCATATCGATTTGTTGTTTGAGAATAAGTACAATCAGCAACAGTAATCGCAAAATCAATAAATGCATACCCCGAAATAGCAATTACGTACTCCGAAATAGCAATTGCATACCCCGAAATAGCAATTGCGTACTCCGAAATAGCAATTGCATACCCCGAAATAGCAATTGCATACCCCGAAATAGCAATTGCGTACCCCGAAATAGCAATTGCGTACCCCGAAATAGCAATTGCATACCCCGAAATAACAATTGCGAACCCCGAAATAACAATTGAGAACGCAAAATCTATAAATGCTTACGCGAAAATAACAAATGCGATCGCCAAATCTATAAATGCGTTGGCGTAGCGTACCGCAGGCATCGCATCCATCCTCTTTTTACCTGAAACTGGTAGTAGGCGATGCCTGGGTTGGGCTACACCCAATATGGTTCGGTTAAGGAAAGAGACGCGATAAATCGCCGTCTCTACTGGCTGCGAAACTGACTAATTTCCTCTGGGGTAAGAGTAATCATTTAATAGTTTTAACTGGTAAATACATGAAGCATTCAGCGATTATACATTTAATGCAGAATCTAGAGATATGACGCTGACACTACATCAATAGTAGGAGTAATTTTGGTGTGCGATGCGCTTTGTTAAAAGTTTGAGTTGATGGCGATGTCTACGATCTAACAATTCAGATCGTGTGGAAAAGCTAACGATTGACCTAACCCCCTTCCCGTGTCGGTAAGGGGGAAAATTCAAAGTCTCTCTCCTTGTAGGAGAGAGATTTAGAGAGAGGTTTTCCAGATACCGTGAGTCAATTCTACGAAGGGCTATGCGATCGCAGTTTTCCCTCAGACATAACTTTGTATCCACCCTCTGCGCTAAAGTTGCAAATAAACGTGCATCTAAAGCCAGGAGGAAAGAGTCGTGAAAGCAGTCTTGATGACAGCATCTGGCAGTCCCGAAGTTCTGCAAATACAAGAAGTGCCAAACCCTGCTATTCCAGGGAATACTGAACTTTTAGTACGTTTGGTGGCAGCTGGCATTAACCCCATTGATACTAAACTTCGTAGCCGAGGCACTTTCTACCCCGATCGCACGCCGACAATTTTAGGATGTGATGGTGCTGGTATAGTCGAAGCCGTAGGTGCTAGCGTTCAGCGTTTTCGCCCAGGCGATGAAGTATACTTTTGCTACGGCGGATTGGGCGCACACCAAGGTAATTATGCTGAATATACCGTTGTAGATGAGCGGTTTGTCGCACCCAAACCCGCCTCTATCTCCTTTGCAGAAGCAGCCGCAGCACCTTTAGTATTAATCACCGCCTGGGAAGCTTTATACGAACGGGGACGATTGTCACCTGGGGAACGAGTTTTTATTCATGCGGGTGCTGGTGGTGTGGGTCATGTAGCAATTCAATTGGCGAAACTCAAAGGTGCTACTGTTTCTACAACAGTCAGTTCTGAAGAAAAGGCTAATTTCGTCAAAGAACTCGGTGCAGACCATGTAATTTTTTACAAACAAACGGACTTTGTGCAAGCGGTATTAGATTGGACTGGCGGCGAAGGCGTAGACTTGGCTTTTGATACCATAGGCGGCGAAACCTTTCACAAAACTTTCCCCGCAGTGCGAGTCTATGGTGATATTGTGACGATTCTCGAACCAGATGCCAATACTGTTTGGAAAACTGCTAGATTACGCAATCTCCGCATTGGTTTAGAATTAATGCTCGCACCAGCGTTGCTAGGATTGGAAGAAAGCCTCCAGCACCATGCAGAAATTCTCGAACAATGTGCCACCTGGATCGATGAAGGGAAGTTAAAAATCCATGTTAGCCACAAGTTTCCTTTAAAAGAAGCGGCTAAAGCTCACCAATTACTTGAAAGCGGTTCTGTGACGGGTAAAATTGTTCTACTAATTAGCGACGATTGATCGAACAATTTGCACAATTTATTTTTTCAAACTAGATGCACGCAAAAGTTAAACGCAGAGTTACACAGAAGGGTTTCTTTGCATTCCTCTGCGCTTTTCGTGTTCCTTTGCGTTGTATCAATTCTCATTTTCCCTCTATCAACCTGGGCAGCACAAACGCAACCAGAACGTATACCCTTAACTCTGGAATTATTACAAGAACGTCTACGCACACCGACACTGCGCGAAGGCAATTTGACGGTAGATTTGCAGAAGATGGTGATTGATTTGCGCCCAGAAAACGCTAGCTTTCGTGATGCTTTTTACCAACTACTGCGAAAAGAATTAGGTGCAAAACCTCTGGGTTTAGACCTCAGCTATGCCCTGATTTTAGGGGATTTTGTGGGCAGCGATTTGGGTTTAAGAACACCGTTGTATGCTAAAGCCATTGCTCCGATTTTCACCTTTACCGAACAACAAGAACTAGAACGTTTGCGCTTTGTTTGTCTGGAGTCATTAGTGAATTCTAAAGATTGTCGATCGCTTTTGGGAACAAAATCAAGTCCATCGAGTGAAATTGCGGTCTTTCGTGGTGTCTTGAAACTCGTGCAAACTCGCTTCAATGGCGAAATAAAGTTCTCTAATACATTCTTTCTTCAGTCTGTGGATGCCCAAGGTGCAACTTTTCTCCAATCCACTAATTGGACTGAAACCCGATTTGGTCGTCCTGTCAGCTTTAGCGGTGGTAAATTCAAGCAACCAAGCAATTTTCAAGGCAGTATTTTTTTTGAAAAAGCTAATTTCAAACAAACTCAATTTCAGGAATTCGCTGATTTTCAAGGTAGTATCTTTGAAAATACTGCCAATTTCAATCAAGCAACTTTTAAAGAGTTGGCTAAATTCAATAGCGTGCAGTGGCGAGAAAATGCTGATTTTTCTGATGTCCGCTTTGCCAATCAAGTACAGTTTACTAAAGCAAATTTTAATCAGTTTTTTATTTTAACAGATGCGACTTTTGAGCAAGCTGCCATATTTCGAGAAGTGGAGTTTAATCAATCGGTGAATTTGCAAGGTGCAAGCATTCTTAACCAAGCAGATTTTAGCGATGCTAGATTTTCTCCAGAAGCTTGTTTAAGCGTACCTGGTTTAACTTTTAATTCTAACCAAGCAAAAATTTTAGGTAATCCCGGTCAGATTGGTAAGATGTTCTGTACCCCGACATTGCAAGGTAATCAAAATATCTTGCGGAATTTAGGGCAAAATTTCCGTCAGCAACAACAAGTTACCGATGCTAATGAACTGGAATACACAAAACAAGAACTGCGATTAGTAGAAATGAGTCGCCGTTTGACGGCTACAAATATTAATAGTGCAAGTGTTGCAAGTTTGATTAAATTAGGTTTTTCTGCAACTCAAGCCGCAGCGATCGCCCAACGTCGTCTGATAAAATCTTTTCGTAACAGCAGTGAGTTACTGACCTTAGCTGATATCGATTTAGAGAAATATACTCAACTTAGCGATCGCTTAATTGTTGGCGAACCCCTTTCTATCGGTGGGTGGTTACTGCAAGCTTGGAGTTGGTTGGGGTTGAGTGTACTACTGCTGTTGAGTGGCTATGGGACAAATTTTTGGTTAGTGTTTGGCGTGGGAGGAGTTGCGATCGCTTATTTCGGCTTACTATTTTGGCTAGTGGATCGTTATCGCCGCCTGCATCCCATACCAATTATTCCCACCTCTTACGAAACCATTTCGATATTAGTCAGTTTTAGCCTTTTAGAATTCTTGAGTTTACTAGCCATCTTTCGCAATACTCAACAACCTTGGCTGACATTGGGGTGTCTTTTCATAATTCTTGTCCCCATACCACTAGCTTTATTGATGCGACTTTATCAACAAGGGCGTTATCACGATTTAATGGACGTTTCTTACTTTACCGAAGATGGTACATTTCGCCAGTTACGATTGTTGATTGGGCGTTTACCAGTGATCCCAAGAAATCAGACATTTCGGGAACGATATATGCCTCTACTGAGCGATCGCCGTTGGAACTGGCTCAACTATTATGATTTTAGTCTGAACAACCTAGTTAAATTAGGATTTAATGACATTCGCCTGCGAGACGAACACTTACCAGGTATCATCTCTGCACTTGCTTGGTATCAATGGAGTTTAGGTGTAATTTACATCACATTAGTTTTGTGGACTCTTTCCCGCACAATTCCAGGATTGAATTTGCTAATTTATCTGAAGTAATCGGTAGTCATTGCAACTTTGCCCTTAAATAGGCTCCAGATTTTGTTTTAGAGTTAATATTACTAAGCGATCGCTCACTTGCCGGATTGGTTCTCAATGAGATTAAGCTGTCAATACCATTTGTGTTATTCCTAGCATTGACATCCTGGTACTTATGGAAACCACCAGCTACTTCCATTGCTGTAAAACTGAAACCTTCCAAAGCCGAGAAATTGTCCGTGAGATTTTTCACCCTGTGGGAATGCTGTCACACCCATTAAATAAACCCCAGAAAAGCTGGGATTACTCACAGGACGCAAGGCGATTGTCACTGTCTGTCCCGGAATTACAGGCGGATCGAAGTTCACAGTAACTGTTCGTGTGTCGCGTTCGTCTGTGACTGCGCCTAGTGTTAGGCGAGATTCTTTGCGATCGCGTGTTCCGACAAAGGCGCGGGTATCATTAAGATTGTAGCGGATGTTTTCTGTTCCCTCCCTTTGTGCGATCGTTACTTTCTGGAGGGATTCTCCAGCATTATCCGGCAAGTTGATCGTGAAATAGTAAGTTCCGCCCCAAATATTCACATCTTTATAAGTAGTCGTTGCATTTACAAGTTTCGGCGGTTGGACAAAGTAGACTGTACCATCTCTAAGCTGCACCGCTTGAGTCACCGGAAGCGTTAATCCCCCAACACCCATTGCTAACGAGAGTGTTATTCCAAATAAAGTTGCAACACGCATAATTCAAATATAAAAAACGCACTCATTTCAATTTTAATTCTTTGGGAATAAGTGACTTAGGAATGATAGAAGCTTGTTTTTTCCAATCAGAAGATTTAGTGTACCACCAAGCCCAAGCAATTAAAACTCCTTGAAAGGGAAGTCTGATTACGTGTACCCAAGGTGAATTTGGTATATGTTCTAGTTGAATATGATTAACCGCCATATTGATATTGGCAGGGTAGACAGCAATAAAAAGAGCAATAAGTCCCCAAGCAGCAGCTTGACTTACAGGCGGGACTAATAAGCCGATACCACCTAAAATTTCATAAAAGCCACTGAGATAAACTAATCCTAAAGGATAAGGAAGTTGCGGTGGCATAATTTTGACATACGGTTCTGGAATAACAAAGTGTGTCACTCCAACCACAATGATGGATATAGCAAGAACTACACGTAATATTTCCTTATACTTGTTCATGATTGTTGCCTCATTATATACTTGCCCCTATTACTTCAGTTTGACTGACGAATTTTAATCTGCCTTGAGTCAATAGGAGTAAAATTCTCCAAAATACTAAAAAAAAGATTTATCTCTTTGCCAATCACGTCTTACAGCTATATAAGCGGTTCTTTAATGTTCACTTCACTTAGTATGATATTATTTCAAATTTATCAGTAATCAATTTATTACCTGTTACGAATTATTCATAAAAAATATGAGCGATGCTTTTAGCCGACTTGCACCCTTCATCCAAGAATATATTTATCATCATCAGTGGACTGAATTACGACCAGTCCAAATTGCCGCTTGTGAAGTTATATTTGACACCGATGCTCATTTATTAGTTACTGCTGCAACTGCTGCGGGTAAAACAGAAGCAGCCTTCCTACCAATTTTGACTTTATTACATGCCAACCCTGCCACAACTATAGGCGCATTATATATTAGTCCAATCAAAGCTTTAATTAACGATCAATTTGAGCGCCTCAACGACTTACTCAAAGAAGCAGATATTCCAGTATGGCACTGGCACGGTGATGTTTCTCAAAGTCGAAAAAACAAACTTTTAAAGAATCCTCAAGGAATTCTCCAAATTACACCAGAATCTCTAGAAAGTTTGTTAATCAACAAAAATAACGACCTACTCCGCTTATTTGGTGACTTAAGATTTGTCATTATTGATGAAATTCACGCCTTTATGGGAAGCGATCGCGGTTGTCAAATTATTTGCCAATTACAACGTTTAGCAAGGTTGACGCAAAGACAACCACGCCGGATTGGTTTATCGGCAACTCTTGGTGATTATTCAATAGCTGAAGATTGGTTGCGTTCAGGAACAGATAAGCCAGTGATTACACCACAAACCGATGGAATAAAACGCCAAATAAAATTAGCTGTAGAACATTTTTATATTACTGATGAAATAGATGAATCAGAGGCAACAGATTATGAACAATATATTTTCAACCTCAGCAAATCTCGCAAATGCCTAATATTTGCTAATAATCGCACGCAGACTGAATCTGTAATAGCATCTTTGCGACAAATTGCCACAGAAGAAGGATTACCAGATATATATCATGTGCATCATGGAAGTATATCTGCTAGCTTGCGGCAAGCTGCTGAAAATGCCATGCGTGAACCCAACAATCCAGCAGTTACTGCTGCCACTCTAACTTTAGAATTAGGTATAGATATTGGTCATTTAGAGCGAGTTATTCAGTTAGAATCACCCTTGTCTGTAGCTAGCTTTTTACAGCGCTTAGGACGTAGTGGTAGAAGGGGTGAAGCTGCCGATATGCGCTTTGTCTGTGCTGAAGAGAAACCATTATCAGAAGCTTCTCTACCAGAACAAATACCCTGGCAACTGTTGCAGTCTATCGCTATTATTCAACTTTATTTAGAGGAGAAATGGATTGAACCAATCAGACCGATTAAATATCCTTTGAGTTTGCTTTATCACCAAACAATGAGTATTTTAACAGCAACAGGAGAACTTTCGCCTAATGCCTTAGCTAAACAAATTTTTAGCTTACCGCCTTTTGCTGCTATTTCCAAAGAAGATTTCCAATTATTGCTCCGCTATTTAATTGATATTGGTCATATTCAGCATACTGAACAAGGTAAATTAATCCTGGGTTTGGCAGGAGAAAGGATTGTGAGGAAGTTTCAGTTTTATGCTGTCTTTGCTGAACAGCAAGAATATATTGTTAAGCAAGGTGCAACAGAAATTGGCAGTATAGTTACGCCGCCTGCTGTTGGCAATCAATTTGCTTTAGCTGGCAGAAGTTGGGAAGTTGTAGAAGTTGACTTTAAAAAGAAGGCTATTTTTGTAAAACAAGCCGAGGGCAAAGCTAGTATTTATTGGCGTGGAAGTGGTGGCACTATTCATACCAAAGTTTTACAACGAATGCAACAGGTTCTATTTGAAAATATCGAGTATAGCTATTTGCAAAAAAATGCTTTACAACGTTTACATCAAGTTCGCCAATTAGTGCAACAGGTTGGATTAGATAAACAAAATATCTTACAATTGGAAAAAGGTAAATGCTATATTTTTCCCTGGATGGGTACGGTTGCTTATCGTACTTTAGAAAGATTACTCAACTCCTACTGTCGAGAATCGTTGGAAGTTGTCAGTATTGGCGGATTAAATCCCTATTATTTCACAATTAAATTAGGCAAGGGTAAATTTAAATCTCTTTATCATGAAATTGCTTCATTGTGTGAACAAAGAATTACCCCAGAAGATTTACTCAGTACTTCAGAAGCACCAGAAATTCAAAAGTACGATCGATTTATTCCTCATCCACTTTTACGAAAAGCTTTTGCTAGCGATTATTTAGATATGAGAGAACTCCAACAGCAAGTGGCATTGTGGAGAGAATAGACAATCATACAATATTTTAATTATCTTAAAATTCCTATAGCAATCTTAAATGAGTTGTGTTGGCATAGCCTACCGTAAGCAGAAATTATTATTTTCAACGAACCGCAGAGAAGCCAGTGCGCCCTTGCGGTTCCCCGACTTGTAGCAACTGGCGCGACACAGAGAGGGGAATAAAGAGAGGTTTTCATGAATGATTTAGGACTGCTATTTTAACTCTGAAAAATTATAAGCAGGTAATCCAGTAACATCAGTTTGGAGAGCAAATAAATCACCAGAGTAGAAACTTTTATCGATTTCTGCTTGGCTGAGTCCAACTGAAGCAGTGGTAATGTAAAGTGTTCGCAAATCCTCGCCCCCAAAAGCGCAGCTAGTTGGCAATTGCACAGGTAGTTTTATCCGCAATATCTCTTCCCCTCTGGGGTTGAAACGAATCACACACCATCCACCCCACATAGCTGACCAAATATGTCCTTCACTATCTATTGTCAATCCATCTGGGTAGAAGGATTCATGAGTTAAATCAACAAAAATCCGACGATTAGTAATGTTTCCTGTTACGGAATTAAAGTCGTATGCATATATTTTTTGCTGAGGAGAGTCTGTTAAGTAAAATGTTTTTCGATCGGGACTCCACCCCAGACCATTAGAGATAGTCAATCCTGTTTCCATTACATGCAATGAACCGTCAGTTTCATAGCAATAGAGGCTAGCCTGGGGTTTCTCCAAAGAACACATTGAGCCGAACCAGAAACGTCCTTGAGGGTCATATTTACCATCATTGAGACGATTATCTGGCAAATTTCCTTCAATTTCCAAAATGGGGGTAACTTCACCTGTTTGGGTGTTGAGAAATGCTAGGTGATGACGCAGCAACATAATTAGTTTATCTTTACCTGCTGTTGCGATCGCACCTACGACATCTCCCACATCAAAAAAGTCATTTTCCCCCGTAGCAGGATTGAACTGATGCACCCGATGGTTGTAGATATCAACCCAGTACAGTAGTTTCCGGGTAGAATCCCAGATGGGGCTTTCACCCAAGCGGGCACGGGCTTCTAGAACATTGTGGAGTGGATATTGTTCCATAAGCAGTGAATTTAAACATTAAATAATATATACATCTATACTTAATCTCTACTACTAATTTCTTGGTGTAAATTATAAAAATTATATTTTATACGCTTTATCATTCTTTTGAATCTAAACCATTTTGATAATAATAATTCGGGTTAAAATTAACTATAATTTTTTCTTCTAAATCATAATTACATTCCAAATCTCTATATTCATCCAAAAAATAAGCGTTTTGTTTATAGCATTCCGTAACTATTAAAATAAAATCTTTAATATTTTTACAAATTATATATAAAACATCATCTTTAGGAGTCCATACAACTGATTGATCGTCTGACAAAGTTCTGACGCAATAGTAATCACCTCCGCTACCGTATAAAAAAGGAATCATATCTGGTTGCCATCCCCAACAGTCTGGATTTTTATGTACGTTCTGCAAACGATTTATAACACTATCTACTTTATCAATTTGGATTAAATCGTATCCAGGAAGTAAATATGTAGGAAAATCAAAATTTTTAGGAAGTTCCAAATCATATCCTTTAACACATGAATATATAGCGATTAAACCTTCAGGAATTGGATGAGTTGTAATACTATTCTGAATTTCATCATCGAGTAAACCTTCTTTTAAAACAGCAATGTATCCAGGTCTTTGATTCTCGATAATTTTCAGGAGATTTATGAAATATTGTTGAATATTCTCGCGCTCATTCATTTTCAAAAATTTGTCTTTTGATTTTTGCCAAACCTTTACCGCGATCCGTTAACTTAAAGTTAGTCGGTCAAGATTCTCCTTATGTACCAAACAGACCCGCCTCTCTCTCCCAAAGAAGTCCTACCCACGATGTACGATCTTCCCAGTGAATACCCGGAGGACTCTGGTTTGCCTGACGAATTTCACCTTTTTCAACCCCAACTTCTGCGCGAAACCTTCTGTCCGCCTAATTATCCAGCAGAGGAGGTATTTGTAGCCACTGACTTAAACCTTTACTATGACCTCCGGCATACGCTGTGGTACAAACGCCCAGACTGGTTTGCTGCTGTGGGAGTTTCGCGTCTCTACGAACAGCAAAACTTGCGTTTAAGTTATGTGATCTGGCAAGAAGGGGTTGCTCCTTTTGTAGTGGTAGAGTTGCTTTCTCCTGGCACTGAAAAAGAAGACTTAGGACAAACTCTGCGAGAGATTAACCAACCGCCGACCAAATGGGAAGTTTATGAGCGGATTTTACGAGTTCCTTACTACATTGTCTTTGACCGCTACACTGACAAGCTCCAAGCATTCCAATTAGTTGCAGACCGCTACAGCGAATTGGATTTGAGTACCTCACGGGTCTGGATGCCAGGTGTGGAACTGGGCTTAGGAGTTTGGCAAGGTTCTTACCAACAAATTGAGCGATTATGGCTACGTTGGTATGATGCATCCGGGAATTGGCTTCCCACACCGCTAGAAAAACTAGAACGAGAAAGTCAACGTGCTAACAGATTAGCAGCACAACTGCGAGAGTTAGGCGTTAACCCTGATGAGTCAACTTAAGCGAAACGGGCGGTTAGAAACCGCGTCTACATAAACAAAACACACCTCCGTGGGTTTCAAAACCTTAATTTGACCTTAGTGTAGCCGCGAATTCTATTGCCCTGGCTACTGCACAGCGATGTACCCCTAAACATTTTTACTCACAAAGCTTGTAAAATTTCCTCATCTACAGAGAAATCAACATCAGCTTTGTCTTTTGCATTAGCTAAATAATCATTTTCCAAAGAGTCTTGCAACCCAGAAATCAAATCATATTCAGGATGCCAGTTTAATTGTGTTTGCGCTTTATTCACCGAAGCAAAGAAATGCTGTACCCGCATCGGAAAAGCTTTGCGCTTGCCGAAATCAAACTTTTTCGGGTCATAATGGACGATTTTTACAGCATCAGGTGATTTACCAGCCGCTACAGCGCTAGCACGGGCTAACCCATCAAAAGTGACAAAGCGATCGCCAGATATATTATAAATCTGTCCTATGGCCTGTTGATTACCCAAAACCTGAGTCAAAGCTTTTGCCAAGTCTTTTACATGCCCTAGCTGCGTAATGTGCAAGCCATTTCCGGGGATAGGAATGGGGCGATCGCGCACAATTCTGTCAAAAAACCAGCCTTCCAACTCATTATAATTACGAGGCCCGTAAATATAAGTAGGACGAATAGAGGTAAAGGGCAATCCCAATTGAGTCAGATAAGCTTCTGTTTCATGTTTACCCTTATGGCGACTTTTGGGATCTACTAAATCTCCTTCGACATGGGGTAGTTGATCGGATTTGAGATACACTCCCGCAGAACTCATATATATAAAATGTTGCACTCGCCCTTGAAAAATCTCTGCAAGTGGTTGAGTATCAGTAAGTTCCCGGCCATTATTGTCAAAAATGACATCAAAGTTTTCTTGTGATAACTTTGCCTTTAATTGGGTAGGGTCAGTGCGATCGCCTATAATTTGTCCTACTCCCTGTAAAGAAGGTACTGTCCGATTTCCCCGATTGAACAGCACTACCTCATGTCCTTGTTCCACTAGTAATTGAGTCAAATAGACACCAATGAACCGAGTACCACCCATAATTAGAATTCGCATAGATTCACCTTTTCCATATCAGTTGTCGTCAAGGAGTAGGGATTGGGGACTGGGAAGACAAGCATAAATAACCATTCCCAATCCCTAATGCTCCAATCTGAGGTTATCAGGTTGCAGCATCCATCTGGAACATCTCAAGGAAAGATTGCGTCCTATGTGCTAATCTGGTGCGCTTCCCGTTAATTAATCAGAAGGGGAAACTTTTCAGTTAACGTCATCAAGTTGGTCTTTGTATCTTCCATTTATTCAAGTTAGCTGTGCCCTTGAAATATGCTCTCGTTCATGAGTGGCTGACACCCAAAGCCACCGGTGGTTCAGAACTCGTTGTCCGAGAAATTTTGAATCACATTGATGCTGATTTGTATGCTCTGATCGATTTTGAATCCAGCAATAGAGAAAGTTATTTATATAACCGTCAGATTGGCAAGACGTTTCTCCAGAACTTTCCATCTGCCCGCAACGGTATACAAAAATACTTGCCTTTGTGGCCCTTGGCAATCGAACAACTTGATTTGCGGCATTATGACGTAATTCTGTCTTCATCTCACGCTGTTGCCAAAGGAATCCTGACCACTCCCGAACAGATGCATATTTGCTACTGTCACAGCCCTATGCGCTACGCCTGGGACTTGACTTTTGATTATCTGCGCTCCAGCAAACTGGGTAGTGGCTTACCTGGGTGGGTGACGCGATATTTATTACATCGTTTGCGCCAGTGGGATGTATTGAGTGCCAATCGCGTTGATTACTTCATTGCTAACTCGCAACATACATCTCGGCGGATTTGGCGTTGCTATCGACGAGAAGCAACAGTCATTTACCCACCAGTGAATATTGCGGAATTTCCGTTTCTGTCTGAGAAAGAGGACTTTTACCTGACAGTTTCCCGCTTAGTGAGTTACAAGCAAATATCGCTGATTGTCAAGGCTTTTAATCAACTAAAACGACCATTAGTAGTCATTGGTACAGGAGATGAAATGAACAAGATTCGCGAGATGGCAAACTCTAATATCCAAATACTCGGATGGCAACCCGATAATGTGGTAAAAAAATATATGTCTAGGGCTAAGGCGTTTGTGTATGCAGCTTGTGAAGATTTTGGGATTGCCCTAGTGGAAGCACAAGCCTGCGGCACGCCAGTAATTGCCTACGGTGCAGGGGGGGCACTCGAAACAGTGCGAGATATCCGCTCTTGTGTGGATACAGGGACAGGTATATTTTTCCAGACGCAAACCGAGGCGGCTTTAGTGGAGGCAGTAGAAAAGTTTGAAGTATATGAGGGTTCGTTCAGTTCCGAGTATATGCGATCGCACGCCGCGCAGTTTTCACCGCAAATCTTTGCAGATCGTTATCTAAATTTTGTAAACAAATGCAACGAAAAAGACCGTTTTCGGAATGATGGTCTTGGTTAACGTCTTATTTTTTTAGGCTTTTGGCAATTTCCCCCCAGAAGCACATCATTTTGGCTTTAATATTGGGACTATGTGTGGTGTGGATTATTAAGGAGTATGATGACTGCCCAGAGCTCACTCCTCTCCGGCAAGCGAGGCGTACGGCAAGACACTAGAGCGTCTACGCGTACTTTCTTAAAACGCGGTCAAAAAATAAAAACGCCGAAAGTTAAGCCCAAAGGTTTATCTTTTCAGGGTTTAAACGGAGAGTTTGCCAAACGACTGTTCGATATAGTGTTTTCGCTGTCGGTATTAATTTTGTTCTTTCCCGTCTACTTAATTTTGACCTTGCTGATTGCCTTTAGCTCAGAAGGCCCAATTTTTTATGTCCAGGAACGGGTAGGGAAAAATTACAAAGCGTTTAATTGTATTAAATTCCGAACAATGGTAAGCAATGCGGACGAAATCCTCATGCAAATGATGGAAACATCGCCCGAATTACGACAAGAATTTGAGAGCAGTTTTAAGCTGAAACAAGACCCCCGGATTACCAAAATTGGTCGATTTTTGCGAATTACTAGCTTAGACGAATTTCCCCAGTTCTGGAACGTTTTAAAAGGGGATATGAGTGTAGTCGGCCCCCGACCCTTGGTAGCAGAAGAACTGCCAAAATACGGTTGTCACATTGATGAGATTTTAACAATCCGTCCAGGAATTACTGGTTTGTGGCAGGTATCTGGGCGTAATGATATTCCCTATCCTCGGCGAGTCCAAATAGACCTGCATTATGTCAAATTTAGGAATTTCTGGCTTGATTTATGGATCATCTTGAAAACTGTTGATGTGGTAATTCTACCAAAAAATAACGGGGCATACTGAGCAAATACTTAGGCGATCTGGGGCAGTTAATGCCCCTAAAAACCTAATTTCAAATACCTATTTTACTTAGTCTTCACAAAACCAAATATATATGAAAATATGAAATTTTGGCAAAAAAAACGACGGATATAAAAAGAATGTTGATATATCTGATAAAAGAAAAATATACATACTTAAACAATCCTGGTTTATTTTAAGGTTGAGCTTACGGATTAAATTACTTTTTATTAAGTATATTTATTTACGAAAAAAGTCTCATAACAACAAGAACTCGTAGGTTTCCCATTAGGCAATTCAGTAATTAGCTGCTAGGTTGTATCAGATTGCCTGTAACTTTTTAATCAAAGATAATAAGGGATAATTGAGCATGACGCAACAGAAGCGAGCGTTGATTACTGGTATCACTGGTCAAGACGGTTCATATTTGAGTGAGTTTTTACTAGAAAAAGGTTATGAGGTTCATGGAATTATTCGCCGAACTTCTACCTTCAACACAGACCGCATCGATCACATTTATGAAGACCCCCACAAAGACGGGGTGCGGTTGTTTCTTCACTACGGTGACTTGACAGATGGTACAACGTTGCGGCGTATTTTAGAAGAAGTCAAACCAGTAGAGATTTACAACCTCGGTGCTCAATCCCATGTCAGAGTAAGCTTTGATTCACCAGAATATACGGTGGATGCTGTAGGAATGGGAACGCTGCGTCTGTTGGAAGCAATTCGAGACTACCAACACCGAACTGGAATTCAGGTGCGATTTTACCAGGCGGGTTCTTCAGAGATGTACGGTTTAGTACAAGCAGTACCTCAAGCTGAGACAACGCCCTTTTATCCTCGCAGTCCCTATGCCTGTGCGAAAGTTTACGCCCATTGGCAAACTGTAAATTATCGTGAGTCTTATAATTTATTTGCTTGTAACGGTATACTTTTTAACCACGAGTCACCAAGACGGGGTGAAACCTTTGTAACCCGCAAAATTACTAGAGCTGTGGCTGGTATAGTTGCTGGTAAGCAGAAAAAGATTTACATGGGTAATCTAGATTCCAAGCGGGATTGGGGCTATGCAAAAGATTACGTGAAAGCAATGTGGTTGATGTTGCAGGAAGACCAACCTGACGATTTCGTAATTTCTACTGGTGAAACCCACTCGGTGCGGGAGTTTTTGGAATTGGCATTTAGTTATGTAAATCTTAATTGGCAAGATTATGTAGAGTTTGATGAGCGTTACCTCCGTCCATCTGAGGTAGATTTACTGATTGGCGATTCTACAAAAGCACGCCAGAAGTTGGGCTGGAAAACATCAGTAACCTTTGAAGAACTAGTTTCCTTAATGGTAGAAGCAGACTTACAGGCATTGGGTCACACTTCACCCAATGGAAATGGTTCGCAATTTCCACATGATATTGCTACTGTTCGTCAAGAACTGGGCGCTTTGCACTTCTGATTCGCACCACAGAGGATAAAAAATATGACCGCCTTAGAACTAAAAAATCAACGAATTCTCGTCACTGGTGGGTCGGGGTTTCTAGGTCGTCAGGTGATAGATCAACTGTGTAAAGCAGGGGCCGATCGTGAGAAGATTACAATAGTGCGATCGCGCGACTGCGATTTGCGTGTTTGGGAAAATAGCCAACGCGCAGTTGACCAGCAAGACATAATTATTCACTTAGCAGCTCATGTGGGTGGCATCGGTCTAAACCGCGAAAAACCCGCAGAGTTGTTCTACGATAACTTGATCATGGGTACGCACCTCATTCACGCTGCCTATCAAGCTGGAGTAGAAAAATTTGTTTGTGTTGGCACAATCTGCGCCTATCCTAAATTTACCCCAGTGCCATTTAAAGAAGACGATCTTTGGAATGGCTACCCAGAAGAAACCAACGCTCCCTACGGAATTGCTAAAAAAGCGCTTTTAGTTCAATTGCAATCTTACCGCCAGCAGTACGGTTTTAATGGAATTTACCTACTGCCAGTGAATTTATATGGCCCAGAAGATAACTTTGACCCTGGAAGTTCCCACGTTATTCCAGCCTTAATTCGCAAAGTTCACGAAGCCCAAATTAAGGGCGAAAAGCAACTCCCAGTTTGGGGTGATGGCAGTCCTACCCGTGAGTTTCTGTATTCAGAAGATGCAGCGAGGGGAATTGTTATGGGGACTCAATCCTATAACGACTTGGAACCAGTTAACTTGGGAACGGGTTACGAAATCTCCATCCTTGATTTAATAACTATAATCTGCAAATTGATGGAGTTTAAGGGTGAAATTGTTTGGCAAACTGACAAGCCTAATGGTCAACCCCGCCGTTGTTTGGATACTGAACGGGCGAATCTTGCCTTTAATTTCACGGCTCAGGTGGGCTTTGAGGAAGGGTTAAAGAATACCATTGAGTGGTATCGTCAACACGCTGCATAACGATGCACTGGTGAATGTAGAGTGTAATAAGCTGGGCAATGCCCAGCTTATTTGTTTGATGCTATAAATTTTATGGACAAAGTTGATCGTCCACTCAATAAAGCAGAACTACGCCGCACTCTACTTAAAACACGCCAATCAATGTCCGTTGGAGAATGGAGAGAAAAAAGCGGTGCGATTCGTTGGTTAGTGAATCACGGTAATCATCCCGTAAATAACTAACCCAGCCCGACAGCAGATTACTGTCANTAAAGGCTGAACTCTCGGTCAGATGTAGGTGAAAGCCCTACCATTCAGACTCAGAATTGACTCCTTATCTGCCCACACCGAACAAGCTCGGTTCTTGTAGAGTGAAGCTGGGAACAGGGCGCAATCAGACAGCCGTTGCGGGTTGACACTGGCGCTAACAGGGAGTTCCTACGGCGAAACCGGGTCTAGAAAAGCAACTTATTTTCAAGCAGGGCGCAACATAAAACCCCTGACTTCACTGGAAAAATAATTCCCGCCGCATATCGCCTTTAATAACGGTAAGAGTCAAGGGAATCCAGTAGTTGAATTGACCACGCCTAACGGAACAATCAATCTCTCCGAGGGAACGAATAAAAACGAATTGTGGGTCTAGGGGCTTTCGTTCCCCGAGTAGCCCAGACGAGCGGAGGAATCCCCACAATTCGGGTAGGACGAACCGTAATTGGTTCGAGGTGTTCAGAATACACAAACTCCAGAAGAGAAAATGATTAGACACAGTGTAAAAACTAGTGAATCTTGGAAAGCCTTACCGTGGAAGAAATTCCGCCGAAATCTTTTCCGCCTTCAAAAGCGCGTGTACAAAGCGGTTCAAGTTGGAGACAAACGGAAAGCTAGGTTACTCCAAAAGCTTATTCTAAAATCAACCTCGGCTCGATTTCTTGCAATTAGACTTGTATCTCAGCTAAATGCTGGTAAAAAGACGGCAGGTATTGATGGTAAGAAATCCCTCTCATTTGAAGAACGCTTCAACCTTGAAGAACTACTGAAAATGAATAGTGGAAATTGGAAGCATCAAGGACTACGGGAAATCCCCATCCCCAAGAAGGACGGGACTACCAGAATGCTTAAGATACCTACCATCGCAGATAGAGCTTGGCAATGCCTCGCAAAACATGCACTCGAACCAGCACATGAAGCAACCTTCCACGCTAGGAGCTACGGGTTCAGAACTGGGCGCTCTGCCCATGATGCACAACAATACATCTTTGACAACCTAAGCTCACGAAGTCACGGAATAGATAAAAGAGTTATAGAACTCGATATCGAAAAATGCTTTGACAGGATTAACCACTCAGCAATAATGGACGAACTCATTGCCCCCAAAGGCTTAAAACTCGGAATATACCGATGCCTCAAGGCTGGAGTTAACCCAGAATTCCCCGAACAAGGGACACCTCAAGGGGGAGTGGTCAGCCCTCTATTAGCTAACATCGCGCTCAATGGGATAGAAAACATACACAGATACCACACCGAATACAAATTCGGTAAAAATANTCACAGACAACACTCCTGAAAAGAGAATTGTCAGACCATCAATCCGATACGCAGATGATATGGTCATAATACTACGTCCCGAAGATAACGCGATAGAGATACTTGAAAGAATCAGCGAGTTCCTCCGTAAACGCGGAATGAATGTAAGCCAAAAGAAAACCAAAATTACCGCCGCGACAGATGGGTTTGATTTCCTCGGCTGGCACTTCAAAGTGCAGAGCAACGGAAAGTTTAGATGTACTCCCTCAGTGGACAACTTCAAGGCATTCCGCAAGAAAGTAAAACACATCGTCAACAACTCGAATTATGGTGCTACCACAAAGGCTGAGAAATTAGCTCCGGTAGTGAGAGGTTGGAGAAATTACCATAAGTTCTGCAAGATGGACGGCTCCAGGAACTCCCTGTACCACATCGAAAAAAGAGCCTACAAGGTATTCAATAAGGAAAACAAGCAAAATCGCTACTCTAGCAAGAAATTACTAGACAAGGCATTCCCAACAGTTTCCTACTCCGAAAACAAACACGTCATGGTTAAAGGAACAAAAACCCCCTATGACGGAGATACAGCCTACTGGAGCGAACGTAACAGTAAGCTCCACGAAGGTGAAACCTCTAAAGCTCTGAAAAAGCAAAGCCATAAATGTGCTTCCTGCGGTCTGAATTTTATCGATGAAGAACGGGTACACCTGCATCACATCGACGGAAATCACGCCAACTGGAAAAGAAATAATCTTGAAGCAATTCACGAGAGTTGCCACGATTACAAACACATGAGCAAAAGCGCAAGCTAAGAACATCGGAAGCTGGGTGCGGTGAAAGTCGCACGCCCAGATTTAACCGAGAGGTGCGGGGAATAATATCCCCCATCGACTCAACCATCGCTTATGCTCTCATTTACAAAACTCTACTTTATTCACCCAAGCAAAAACAATCCTTGCGTATTTTAGTTTTCGCCAAGAACCTGACCTCAGTCCACTATTTGCAAACACTAAATATCGTTGGGGATTTCCTCGCTGCGTTGATAAATCACTATGTTGGCATACTTGGACACCTGGCGATTCTATCCAAAGTGGCGCTTATGGCATTACTGAACCACACCCCGACGCTCCCATCTTAGATGCTGCTGAAGTAGATTTGATTCTCGTCCCTAGTGTAGCTTGTGACTATCAAGGATATCGCTTGGGTTATGGCGGCGGATATTACGATCGCTTGCTCAGTTTACCGCAGTGGCAGACAAAACCGACTATCGGAATTGTCTTTGATTTCGCCTATTTGCCTCAAATACCTATTGAATCTTGGGATAAACCACTACAAGCTGTTTCTACGGAAACCGGATTGACTAGGAAAGGCTAAGGATTCAGGATGATGAAGACACATCATCAAATATTTATGACTAACCCAACATCATCTAGCACTGAGCAGGAAGCAATAATTGACGAGATTATTGCAAATAGTCTCCAAGCTCAACAAAAAACAGGCCCAGACCTCCGCCAAATTCATAGCAAAAGTCATGGACTCCTGGGAGGAGAGTTTATTATTGAACCGAATCTTCCTGAAGACTTGAGAGTAGGTTTGTTCAAAACACCACAAACCTATCCTGCATGGATTCGTTTCTCTAGTGGTGGTTCGCCTAAAAAGCGTGGTGAATTCACCTCCGATAGCCAGCCGGATGTTCGCGGTATCGCCATCAAGGTGATGAATGTGGACGGGCAAAAAGTTCTGGATGATGAAGAAAAAACTCAAGATTTTATCCTCAACAATTATCCGATTTTCTTGACCAAAGATGTTCGTGATTACGCCGATCTTTCCAGAGCCGGGAGCGGACAACTTAGCCCAGAGCGGTTGCAGGAACTTGGTTATGCCTTTGCAATCTTGCAAAATATTGGTAGCAATAAAGTAGGAAATCCGCTTTTGATTCAATATTGGAGTATGGCTCCATTTAAGTTTGGCGATCGCATTGTAAAATTATCTGTCAAATCTCAACAGCCTGAACAACCACCCGAAACACTACCCGAATCAGAAAATTACCTTCGGGAAGCAATAGTAAAATATTTGACTGAAGAAGGTAAAGAAGCATCTTTTGACTTCTTTATTCAGTTTTATGTAGATGATGAAAAAACGCCAATTGAAGACCATGTTAAAGAATGGCAAGAAGCAGATTCACCATTTATTAAAGTTGCAACTGTCCGCATTTTAAGTCAGAAATTTGACTTTGAAGAACGCAAACGTTTAGACGAGGGTTTGCTGTTTTCTCCTTGGCATACACTACTAGATCATGAGCCTGTTGGAAGTGTTAATCTTTCTCGCAAGAGGCTTTACAGCGAACTTGCAAAGTATCGACGAGAACAAATTGCCCAACGCTTGCGGGAACCACAACCTTATGTAGCGGTTGAAGATTAACCACTATAATTTGATTTAAAACTGTAGGATGATAGGCTATAAGCCTACTTGATTAGATACCATTTTTTGCGTTGCTGATTTAAGGTATAAAAGTTATTACTTATGCAACCAAAACTCTTGTAGAGACGGAAAAATTTCTGTCTCTACATCTACATCTGAAAGTGGAATGTCACTTACTTAAGAATGTATTGGACTATTTCACATTAACCAAGATTTTCCCATTCACCCCATTCATCCTTACACCAGCCAAGACTACGCCAATGCCCATTATGATTAGATTGTTTTTCAAAAGCAAATGAAAGAAAGCTTTCGCCTGTTTTTAAACGTAACCGATTGTTACCAGTAGTATCGAATAAAAATAGTACAATACTAACATGAAAAATATCCCCCGACTCTTCAGTTCCTATAATATCGCCACCAATTAAGGCTGACCAAGTTACAGATAGAGGGAATTCTCCTTTTTCATCAGTCCATATCCAACGACCAAATGATGGACAATTCGGGTTTTCAATATTTAATTGAATTTGACTATCGCGGTAAAAATCGTGGAAAACAAACTGATGAAAATCATCTAATAGAGAATCTATGATTTCATACCATGTTTCTTTGCTATATGCTTTTTCTTCTTTTCCTGCATTCCAAAGCTTCTGTTCAAGTTCTAAATTCATCTTTTAATATCCCAAAATAGTAGGTTTAGAATATTTAGGTTATTAATCAAATGCTGAACTGGAAAAAATCACGATCGCAAAATCTGCTAATGTATGTGCTATTGGGAGCGATCGCACTGGTGATGCTCTTTCCTTTACTGTGGCTAGTTAGCACAGCCTTGAAATCGCCTACGGAAAATATCTTACAGTCGCCGCCACAGTTATTACCTAGTCAACCGACACTAGATAATTTTGTTAGTGTGTGGAACTCTCTACCCTTTGGGCAATACCTGTATAACAGTACTTTGGTGTCAGTGCTAACGGTTGGCTTAAATCTACTATTTTGCGCTTTAGCTGCCTATCCGTTGGCAAGATTGTCATTTGTAGGGCGAGACTGGATTTTTGTAGCGATTGTCTCCACGATTATGATTCCCTTCCAAATCGTGATGATTCCCCTCTATATTTTGACAGTCCAGTTGGGTTTGAGAAATAGTTATTTAGGGATGATTTTTCCGAGTTTAGCTTCTGCCTTTGGCATTTTTCTCTTGCGCCAAGCTTTTATGAGTGTCCCGAAAGAGATAGAAGAAGCCGCTAGAATGGATGGCAGTTCAGAGTTGGGATTATGGTGGCATATAATGTTACCAGCAATTCGCCCAGCATTGGTAACTTTAGCTATTTTTGTATTCATTGGTGCTTGGAGTGACTTTTTGTGGCCTTTAATTGTCATCCAAGACGAAAATTTATATACTCTTCCTTTAGGAGTCGCCAAGCTAGCAGGGACATTTTCTCTTGACTGGAGGTTGGTAGCTGCGGGTTCTCTAATTGCGATCGCTCCAGTATTATTATTATTTTTATTTCTACAACGTTACATTGTTCCCACTGAAACTGGTAGCGGTGTCAAAGGTTGAATCAAAAAGTGGAGATGCGAAAAGGCGGATAATGACAAATGACAAATTCAATAAGCACCAGTCTTTTTCAATACCACCCAGATAGTTTTAACAATTAGACTAAGGTCATAAGTTACAGACCACTTGCGTTGATAATCTATATCCATCTTAACAATGGTTTCAAAGTCTGAAATGCTCGAACGACCATTAGCCTGCCATTCTCCCGTCATACCTGGTTTAACTCGTAATCTCTCCCAGTGGTGTGGATCGTAATTGCTGACTTCATCAGGAGTGGGTGGACGAGTACCAACTAAACTCATGTCTCCTACCAAAACATTCCAAAATTGGGGAAATTCGTCTAAACTGGTACGCCGCAAAAACTTACCCACAGGGGTAATGCGAGGATCGTCAACAGATTTAAAGATGTGACCTTTGGCTTGGTTTTTAACCAAATGCTTGAGTTTATCAGCATCAACGATCATGGAACGGAATTTCCAGATGCGAAAAGTTTTTCCGTTCAAACCACAGCGAATTTGGGAATAAAATATTGGACTCGGCTCATCAATAAAGGTAGCGATCGCCACAGGGATTGCTACCATAAATGTAATAATCAGCCCCACAATGGCTCCAACAATGTCAATTAAGCGTTTTCTCACGCTTAAAGTTGACGGATGTAAAGGCTGTTGCGAACAATTAATTGAATAAAGAGAAAGATTATTCACAAGGGCTAACTTATTTTATAATAAGGATTTTTGCATTTTGTAGTATAGACATGGAGATAATTTTTAGGCGGTTTTTACTGCTTTTGTCGCTACTACTGAGTAGTAATGTACACAAAATAAAAGCAAAAAAAACACTGAAAACCCAAAGTTTACAGAATCTTTTAATTAAAGTAACATATTGTAAATTTACAGTATTTTTGACATCAGATAAAAAAGATAGTTTTATAGGTACACTTCCAAAAATTCAAAATGCTTATAGCATAAGCATTTTGAATTTTGAGTAGTATTCTTGTTTCTAGCGTGATGCACTAGTCTCAATGATGAACCTCTAAGGTGAAATTCACTGTATATGGTTCCTCGAGTGATTGCTGATTACTAGCCTTAATCGCATCTAGATAGCGACGCAAAGATAACAGTTGTTGGGAATTGGGACGATAAGTAAGACTGCCTTGTTTTTCAAAAAGTGGTGCTGTAGCGATCGCCTGATAATCAGGATTCTCTTGTGAATTCTGGGTTAGCCAAGTCGAATCTGTAACTGAGGGGATCAATCCCGACGGCAATTCACCTTCCAAAAAAGCCAGCAGGCGTTGTTGACAAGTGCGAGTATTGATCCCACGACCCTCAAATAGCTGGACAACTTCACCGAAAGATAAGGGACGATCTGGTAGCAGCCGCAGCAATTCTGTAAATAGGAAATAATCAGTGTATTGTTGCCTGGGTATATCTAATATCTGGGGGTGTAAAGGCAGCATCGCCAAACCATAAGCAACGCGACTGCAATTAGGAGCGCCATTTTCGCCGAGATATGAATCTTGAATAATCTTAGCGTTAGGGAGTTTTTGCCTTAACCAACGGTTCACTGTCCCTATACAAGCCACCCCACCAGTTAGGATTGCTTGATTAATTGCTTCTGTAGGGATACCACGAGCTACCAATAATTTGTTGAGTTCTCGGTTCAGGCGGCGCACAAAGGGGATAAATACCTGGCTTTCTAAATCTCGTCGCTGCAAAATCCACTGCTGATCGGCCAATTCCAGGGTAAAAGATTCTTGGTGTTGCAAAATCAGCTTCAGGGCTAGTGCTGCATCTAATACCGCCTGTCCCAGTAGAGAACTTTCTAGACGCTGCTGGAGGCGAATTCGGGCGGTGATATCTGGTTCTCCAACTCTGGGTAGTCCTAAGTCTTCCAAACCTAAACTCTGCCAACGCATTTGGTCTAAACCGGGAATTGACGGTTGCCATTGCCAAGGATTACTGCTAGGAGTTTTGCCATCGCTTGGTGTTTCTCTGCGTGATTGCCGAGATTTTGGTGGCAATAGCAGCTGGCAAATAATATCTTGTTCAATTCCCTTGCCAGCATAAGCAAAACTGTGGAGCATGAAATCATTGTATGTCAATTGCACCAAGCTTTCTGGGACATCGACCAGCAACATTTCTGTGGCAGTTGTCCCAATGTTAATTACCAGGGTGTTACCAACAATCGGATGTTCGCTGGTTTTTACTGGATGAGAACCTTGACGTTCGCTTAATTTTACTTGCTCACCGCTAACAGTATTGAGTTCCGGGAGTAGACTAGCGATCGCTTCTTCCACAAAAAAGACTTGCTGCGGATGTTGGATGAGTTTGCTGGTGAGTAAAGCTTCCCGGACGTTAAAGCGGTACTGTTCTGACCAACTAGATGGACAGGTGCAAATTACACCAGCAATATTATTGATAATCTGCGGAAAATCTGATTCGCCGATCCCAAGCGCAGCAGCTATTAAACTAGGGGTGGTACTTGTTTTTTCAGATTTCAGGGTTAATAGTAGTTTAGAGAGCGATCGCACAACCCAAATTAAAGGCCCTGCCGAAAATTCATTTAATTGCAAAACAGGTTCCCATTTTTGCCGTTCATTTTTGTAGGGAATGGCTACTTGTAAATAGGGCTTCAACTGTGCTGAGTAGAGATTATTTGTTGTCGAATCTGCTGTGGGTCTAGATGTTGCAGGAGTGGATGATTGGTCAGGCGCTTTATCTTGAGCAACAACCGCAGGTGCTGTTTGCTCGTGGACTTCAATACTTTCATTTTCTCCTTGGGGTACAGAAGCTGTAGGAAGATAAACCTCTGTTGGTAAACGAAACGATTGTTGGAAAGAACTTGTTCCCGGCGGATTGTCTGCTGACCAATAGATAGGATGCACAACAAAAGTTGAGCGATTTAATAATGCGGCAGAAATTCCTGTTGTCCCTAAATCAATTCCTAAATACCAGACTGGTTCTAGAACATTGAGCGAAACTTCTGGATTGTTAATGGAGTTGGAAATTGAAGATAAAGAACTGTCTTGAACAGGAGTTGGAACTTCCTTTTGTTCTTCAGGTTCTACTGGGGTAACTGCCAAACTGGATAAAGCAGCAGTTGAGGTATTTTCTGTTTGTGGTTCAGGGGGAGTTGTAGGAATTGTGTCTTGAGTTTTATCAATTAGTTCCGATAAAATATCTAAGTTGGTAGTTGGCTCCGACTCAAAATTTAGCTGCCGATCAAAATTAGCCAAATCCCGATCTAATTGCTGCAACTGTTCTTCATCTAAAGAAATATCAGGTACGACTGTAGCCTGGTTTGACTCAACACAAAGTAAGTTTTCTTGTGGCGAAGCAGCAATATAGTTATCTACAAACGGTTCTGGCCGATCGTTGTCGATCGATACTTCCGGTGTGACTTCCGGTTTGGCGATACTTTCTGTGCGAGACACTATGCTAACGCTAGGCTTTGCCAACGCAATTTCTGCTATTTCTGGAGTAACTGGTGCTGTAGTGGTGGCATTATCCATAAAGGATGATGTGTCCAGCAATTGCTTTTCGCTGCCTGCATCAGGCAATAGCTCAGTTAGGGTATTAATTGTATCAACACTAGCTGGCTGAGTGTTAAGTTGCGTGGGAGAACTGTCTGTTTGTGGTGTAGAAAAGCTCAGAGGCGAATTTAGGTTAGTATCCTCTTCAAAAAAACTAGCTGGCTGAGTATCGAGTTGTGTCGGGGAATCTGTTTGTGGTGTAGAAAAGCTCAGAG
>NZ_NOLI01000046.1:25384-50314 GCF_002245975.1 Nostoc sp. 'Peltigera membranacea cyanobiont' 213
AGTATCCTCTTCAAAAAAACTAGCTGGCTGAGTATCGAGTTGTGTCGGGGAATCTGTTTGTGGTGTAGAAAAGCTCAGAGGCGAATTTAGGTCAGTATCCTCTTCAAAAAATAGTTTTTCTTGTGGCTCTGATAATGAATCTCTAGTTTCTACTGAAGTCTCTTGGACTGAAATACCTGTATTTGGTGTCACAACCGTAGAATCAACGTTTTGAGAGACAGATGGACTCTTCGCGATGTTCAACGTTGATTGGGAGGCTGTGGAAGCAGATAAGTCATTTGTGGCTAGATCGAGACTTAGATTATTGACATCACCAGTACCAAACAAACTGGCATAAAGTTGATCTACTTCATCACCAACTAATGCAGAAATATCTGACGGTAGTTCGGTTTGGTTTTCAGAAGATTGAGACGAGTCTAAGCCAAGCTGCAACAGCACTGTATCTAAATCCTCTGTGAGGGAAGTATCTTGTTGCTCAGAATTAATTGTGAGTGGAGATGAAGTTTCTGGCTGGATCAGATCCGAGGGTTGGAGGTTAAGTTCAGCAGCAATCTCGGCTGGATCGGCCAATGATGGCGATCGTGGTGTATCAAATTGTGCTTCTGGGAAAGATGACGGGGAGCTAGGGGATTCTTGCTGTAAATGCTGGGTCAAATTGTTGAGGAAGCTGGCCATCATCTGTTCGCCTTGCATTCCCTTGCTATGCATCCTTGCCAGTGCTTGCGACAGGGATTCGTAATAAGTATTAATATTGCGCTGTAGTGCCTCAAAGACTACATTCACAGTCCCATCTAGTGATAATAAGCGTTGATCCAACTCCCTGGCTAGCTGAGTTAACTGCTCTACACGGTCTGCTGATTCTAATAAAGGTTGAGTTGCAGAGGTTGGTGATTCTGAGTTGGCGTAATTAATAACTTCTGATGAACTGGAGGAATTTGCCAAAGTTTGTGTTATCAGTGGCGTTAAAGTTGGCACAAGGCGACTCATGAGTACCTGTAAAAACTCGGTAATCATTTGATCCTGGTTTGTCAACTGCTGCGCTAAGGAGTAGTTTTGTAATCGCCTTTGCTCTAATTGCCGAATTTCTTGTAGGAGAGTAGCTCGCTCTTGCAATAGCCCTTCCAATTCCGATCGCAATGGCTGGAGCAAGCTCGAAAATTCACTTTTTAATTGTCCGGCTCCAACGGGACTCTGTTCCTGATTGGATTCGAGCGGCGGTAATGGATACTGGTTATAACCTCGATCGATAAATTTTGTTAATAAAGGCGATGGCGGTTCTTCAGAAGATTGATTTGGGATGCCGTTTTCTAATGCTTCTTTTTCTTGGAGCCTCACCAAGAAGTTGCGAATTCGTTCTAAAACTTCTTTAGGCTCCTGCGCCTGACCAGGCAGAAATCTAGACAAGCGCTTGCCACCACTGGCAAGTAAGTTGTCAATGTCTGCGATCAGCTTTTGAATTTCATCTGCACTGGAAGTCACTTTTATCACCTTACCTAAAAACGGATGTCAACTAATGTGGCAATTACTTTACAATTACTGTACCCCTGCGGAAAAGCAAGCTACGCGCAGCATTGACCATAGGAGAAGTTTTTGAGTGGCAAAAGCCGCTGCTTGGACTTATGACTGTCATTATGTTATGGATTACTGGGAGTACTGGCAATCTTCAGTCAGCTTTTGTTAAATAAAAGAGGTAGTTCAAGAGAGAGGAATGCTACCCGACGCTCGCGGACTCGCTCTCAGCGTACTCCTGCAAAGAAGCAAGCTACGCGCAGTATCTCTAAGAGTTGCTATGCCGCAGGCTTTAGGCTGCGCTATCCTGCCTCCTGCCTTCTTCACGAGTTTTACAGCTCTTGGTTGCCTATTTTTGAAAATCGGTAAAATACCTGAGCAATAATTTCCTGGCTTTAGTATCATTGATGTTGTTTGCCTATATTTTTAACTAATCAAGTTTGCAGTGCAGCTAGCCCCTAAAGAATACAACCGTCGGCTATAAACTACTTTTTGCAAAACTTTTACCCCGTTTTTACTTATAGGTAAAGATTGTTCAGAAAAACGTTCTTGTCGCTTTCTTATGTAGCATAGTTTAGTTTTCTCTTTGAAAGGGAGCTGTGCAATGATAGCTTAGGCTAAGAATGGCGCTTTTTTTGTTGTGTTTATATAGCAGCTTGAATAAAAATGTGGTAATGGAAGATCGATATAGCTTGCAAGCACAGGCTAATCCCTGGATGATCGCCTCGGCTCCCTTTTTTCAAGGGTTGCCAGAAACTGCTGTAGAATCAGCTCTCATCCATCTTGTCACCCGCACTCACCCAGCTAATCAGGTAATTCTGCTGGAAAATGACTGGGGTGGTTCTGTGTATTTTATTCTAGACGGATGGGTAAAAATTCGTACCTATAATCTAGAAGGAAAAGAGGTAACACTGAATATTCTTGGCAAAGGGGAATTGTTTGGTGAAATGGCGGCGCTAGATGAAGTCCCTCGCTCCACAGATGTGATTACCTTAGCTCCGACAGTAATTGGCAGTATGCCTGCTCAAGATTTTGTCAAGTTACTTCATATAGAACCCTTGGCGGGAGTTCGATTGGCGCAACTAATGGCACGACGTTTGCGGCAAGTAAATCGCCGATTGCGGTTGCGGGAATCTGATAGCCAATCACGGGTGGCAGATACATTGCTATTTTTGGCAGAAGGACAGGGTAAAAAAGGCCAAACGGGAACAGAAATCCCCAATTTACCTCATCGGGAATTGAGTAGTTTGAGTGGACTGGCACGGGAAACTGTGACACGAGTGTTGACAAGGCTAGAAAAAAAAGGCTTGATTAAACGGGATCAAGACACTATTTGTATTCCCGACTTGTCAGCCTTGGAAAGAATGATCGTTTAAGAACTTGTCAAATATGAGTATTTTAGATTCTCTGCCAGATGAGCCGGAGGAAGATCCATCGCCTGAATCTCCAACTCCCCACAATCATTGGTTAGACAAAGAACAGCAGTTAATGCCTCCTAAAATCAAGGCTGATGCGCCATTAAGGATGGTAGAAACGGCATTTTTAGCCAGTACTGCTAGCTTAATTTGGTTTATTAATTTCTACTTTCCCTTAGGGCCAGTTTTGCGGGTATTTTTTCCAGTGCCGATCGCTCTAGTTTATCTCCGTTGGGGCAAGCGGGCGGCATGGATGGCAGCACTCACTTCTGGTTTACTGCTAACCGTACTGATGGGGCCAGCCCGCAGTTTGCTGTTTGTTATGCCCTATGGGTTCATGGGCGTGCTTTTGGGAGCGACATGGTATCGTCGTCGTGTTCCCTGGATTGTTTCTATCACCTTGGGTACGCTGTTGGGTACTTTAGGAGTTTTTTTTCGGCTGTGGTTGCTGTCCGTTTTGTCGGGTGAAGACCTATGGATTTATGTGATTACCCAAGTGACTGAGTTCATTGAGTGGGTATTTTTAAAGCTGAGTTTATTGGCGAGTCCCAGCGTGTTTTTAATTCAAGTGGGAGCGATCGCTCTGATTCTACTCAACAACTTTATCTACCTTTTTGTGGTACACCTCGCAGCATGGTTTCTTTTTGATCGCCTGGGAAACCCTATTCCCCGTCCACCACACTGGGTACAAGTCCTCATGGATTATGAATGATTGTCATTTGTCATTTGTCATTTGTCCTTGGTTAAATAATAAGTCTTAACTAATTACCAATGCCTAATGCCCAATTCCCAAATTCGTATTTATACTCAAAAAGAACAAGGTGAAAAATGGCTACAACGGTATCGTGGTTGTCTACCCGTATTTGCCTGTGTTTTAGGATTTACTGAAACTGGTTTAATTCCAGGGATTTCAGCTGCCGGTCGCACTCCAGAGGATCGGAAATATACCGCTTGTGCCGATGCCGAGTTTTTGTATTACGGCCCAGAACATAAAGCCCAATATCCCCTACCACCATTAGCGGCTGGGGCTTCACCTGTGCTGATTTCTCGCGCTGTAGTTGAGTCCTTAAATATACCAGTTTATTTATTTAATGCTGGTTTACCGCAGCCTCCTGCTGTGCCAGTAATTGATTTGGGAGGCACGTCCGCTAAGTGTTTAAGTGGAGGTGCTGCGATGGAAGTCACAACGGTAAAGCACTTATTTAAACAAGGGCTAATTTGGGGAGAACGCCTTGCTACCAATATTCAACAGGGGTATGTAATTCTCGGTGAATGCGTCGTCGGCGGCACTACAACTGCCCTGGCAATCTTAACTGGTTTGGGTATAGATGCTGCCGGAAAAGTTAACAGTAGCCACCCTGTTTGTAACCACGGACAAAAGTGGGCATTAGTGCAAGCTGGGCTGGAGAAGATAATGGGGAGTAGGGGACTCTTAGCTGGAAGCAAAGAGCAGGATGACATATATCAATCTCAAATTCTAACTTCCATAGATCCTCTAAAACTCGTTGCCTCTGTGGGCGATCCGATGCAAGTGGTAGTAGCTGGGATGGCGATCGCAGCTAGTCGTAGTTGTGGTGTAATGTTGGCTGGTGGAACGCAAATGCTGGCGGTTTATGCTCTGATAAGTGCGATCGCTCAAGTTTACGCCTTATCATGGCAACCAGAAGCAGTAGTTGTAGGCACAACCCGTTGGGTAGCGGAAGATCCTACTGGCGCTACAGTTGACTTAGCCCTCAGCTTAGGGGAAGGCAGCTTAACTCAGAGCGGAAAAATTCCTCCTCTATTAGCAACCGATCTCAGCTTTGCCGATTCTCGTTATCCCCAACTGAGAGCTTATGAGCAGGGCTTTGTGAAAGAAGGTATGGGTGCTGGAGCAGCTTGCATAGCTGCTTATCTTAGCCAAAATTGGCAACAACACCAACTTTTAGCAGCCATTGAATCTCAACTTGAACGGTTAACTATAGGATTTCATTAATTCGTAGCGAATTAAATTTGGCAGGACTTTGCACTCGCACCAAAATTATAAGTGGAAGTTTTCTGTAATCATACTTTTCTGTGCCTTGAAAAACGCTACAATTTTACCCAAAGCTATACCTAGCCAAATCAAGATTTAATAAGCTAATCGTCGTTCAAATTGCATCCGCTTATCTCCTGAATTTTTGATTTCAGGAAACCAGAGACTCCTGACTTCTCTGTGCATTTAGGGCGTAAGAGCGCCTTTATAGCAATTAGAACTATGTAATTTTATTTACCTTCTTGTTTTTCAGGAGAATTATCTGATGAAATTAATCAAAGAGCTTGGTATTGTTACTGCTAGTGCTGTTATGGGGATCGCTGGTGTCGGTATATCTTCTCCGGCACAAGCTGTACAGCTATTTGATTTTCAATACTCTTTTCCCAGTTATGAAGCAAATAGTACAGCGATTTCCGCTAGCGGCACCCTTGCCACCACCGATTTAGATCCCATAAAAAACAATTACACAATCACAGGAATAACTGGGACAAGGAAAGTCCAAGGAGTTACTGAGACAATCATCGGGCTGCTTTCACCAGGGACATACGGAATCAATGATAATCTTTTAAATGCAACTACGCCGCTATTAACTAAGAACGGTTTTTCCTACCTGGTTTCTGGAAGCGGGGAAGATGGAAATGGGAATGTTAACGTATTTTACAGTAGTTTCGATGAAGGTTATTCAGAGCTTTCAAGCAACGTAGATTATGGCAGCTTTAGTGTTACACCACGTCCTGTTCCCGAACCTTACACAGGAGTTGGCTCATTGGTTGCTCTTGGTTTTGGCTGGTGGACAAAGCGAAAACAAGTAGTAGCTTCCCAGAAGCATGATAAAGAGTTTTAACATTAACTGAACTGTATTGTATGAGATACTTCCAAATAAAAATATAAAATATCCAACTATTTATTGTGGGACGGAAAACCCACTCCACAATAAATAGTTGGATAATTTATTTGTTGGAAATCTCTAATATTACATATCAACCCTAGCTTGATTAAAAAGTTCCAGGATTGTCATCAAGTGCTAACAAGAAATTAATTAAGTCTGCTTGCTGGTTAGAATTAAACCCAGCCTGTCTATCTACATAGAAATCATGACCTGTACCATCAAGGTTACTACGCACTAAAGCAGGGTTAGCTTTGTTAGCTTTCACAACTAAGGTACGAAGATCGCGATCGACTAAGGCACGCAAGCTGCTAGCGGCATCGGCAGGTATACCTTGGCTAAGAGTGCCAGAAAGCCCTAAGCCACTCTCGTCAACAACAGTGAAACTACCATTTGAGTCAACTGTCAAGCTTCCTGCGCGTACTGCTGCACCACCATCATGCAAATATGGTGCGCTTACATAAAGACCACGTAAGGTAGTAGTTTTGTAACCGCCTTTTGGCAATATACCTTTGGGTAGACTTGTGGGGGTATCGGAGATCCCTTGTGTTGGTACATCCAGCACTTGGGCGTTAGCAGGTATAGGAACGGGAGTGTTGAAAGTGTATAACTTGGGTGCCACTAACGACTTATTTAGCCCCAAGCGAGATTGGGCGCGGGCTGGATTAGTACGAATTTCATCAAGTGGATGAACTTTATTGTCAGTGAAGAAAGGTGGAATATGGCAAGTTGCACAATTGGCCTTTTCAAATATTTTTGCGCCACGTTTAACAGAATAGCTGTTCAACGCTTGCCAGTTTTCTGAAGTCTGGTTAGCAGGTGGTACTAAGCTATTTTGAAAAGCAGACATGGCATTGTTAGCAAATAAGAAAGGGCCGCTAGCAATATCACCGGGCTTTCCAGTGTTTGGGCTAAAAACTAAACCGTTGTAAGTAAATAAACTGGGGCGGAGATTTGGGTAAGTTCCTGTGCCAGGGGCAGGAACTTGGTCTTCTAATTCTGCTTGTATGGGATTCGGCGCAATTACCCCCCGCAGCCATTCAGAGGGTTTTACTATCACTTTTTCTGGTAAACGTAGGCTGGGAACGGCAGCATTTTGCAGTAATATACCAATATAAACTTCTGGATCAATACCAAGAGTGTCTGCACTGATTTGAGCGGCTGCGAACAGATTGACTTCTGAAGAGTGAACACTGTTGGTAAGAACGCTGAGTCCAGCAAATGGGCCAACAGCAGCTTCTCCTGATGCTGCATAAGGAGAATTTTTAAAGGTGAAGAGACTGGGAATTTTAGTGCTGTCTCTAATACCATCTGGTGAACTCTCGAAATGACCGAAAGGTACATCTAACACTGCATCATCGAAGGCTTTTTCTAACTTCTCAGGATCGGGTAGCTCTACCTTATAACCTTTACTGTTAATAATAGTCTTACCATTGCCTTTGTATTGTGGGTCTAAGGGGTTGAAGTTTAACCGCGCAAACCCTGCGGATGTATTTGGTGCTAAAGCAATCAACAAAGGAATTGCTAATTCACCATTAGATACTCCTGGAATGACTTTACTCTCATTGGAAAGCGTTGCATGGCATAGCGCACAGGTAATGTCATAGCGAGGTGTAAATCCTAGTGGAACACTCTGTCCCTTTGGAATTTTTAAACCTGTATTAATGACAGTCCCTTTAAGAAAAGTTTGACTACCTATGGTTAAATTGTTCTGGAGAGTAATTTTTAGGTTTGCCGTTGGTTGACCTTGCAAACTAGCGATCGCTACACCTAATTCATTCGATATCTTACTCAAGCCCAGTCCAAAACCGAATACTTCTTGGAAACCAAATGTATCGCCAATCTTACGATTGAAGAATATATTTTCACCTTTAGCGATTAATTCCTGGGTGATTTTGACTGCCCCTACCTGTTGATAGGAAATGGGGTTATTAGGATCGAGTCCCTTATTTATAACCACTCCTGCGGCTTCTTGAGGGCTAAGTAGTTTGCCAAAATAGTCGTAATAGCCTAACGGTTGAGTTGGAGCAGGTTGCAAAAAGTCAACCTTTGCGAAAGCTGTCTGGCTTGTCATCAACCAATTTGATAACAAGATACCAAAAACACTAATGATAAAAACACAGATTAATAAGAAAATCTTGGTTTTTGAAGTATGTAATGCCCTAACTACAACAGTCTTAGGGTTGTTTTTTTTTGTTTCATAGTGAGTAATGCTCTAAAAGCTTATAAGTAGGTATATCACACTATTACGTAAATATATGTAATAGTGTGTTTAAGTTTTTTATCAGTTTGATAGCTGGATTAGTTGATTATACTTAATATAGCCCTAGTCACATAGGTTAGGACAGGTTGATTGCTCAGAACAATAAAGTTCATCTCAGGCTAAATGCCCTGCTACCACTAACAGCACTTTGGTATGTAAGTAGAACAGGGTAAATAATTAAAGGTTTGTAGCGAGAACTTTAGTTCTCAAATCAGGACTAAAGTCCTTACTACGAACTGATTTTCGCTAAAGTTACATTACTTTACATAGTTTGTTTTTTTCAATTCGTTCTACTTATACCCACGAAGCCATCACTGAAAACTGAACCTAAAGGCTTGCCTTTACTACCTCCAGGCATTTTTTTTGATTCGTTGAACTCAGGTTAAATTTAATGAATTCTCTCTCTGAGTAATTGTTCTTCCAAGGCAGCAATGCGATTGTATGCTGCTGTTAATTGTGCTGTCAGTCGTTGTATTTGAATTTCTGGTGTTATGTTATCTCCACTTTGACGATGCATGTCTAGATAAATACCATCTGTTAATACATCCTTGTGTTCCATTTCTGGATTTAAACTGGTACGTCTGAACTGGTAGCCTCCAGCCGCGCCATTTTCCTGATGATTATCCTTTGCTTGTGTATTTGCTAGAGAACACTCTGAGAAAGCTTGAGCTACCCTACCATCAAGCTGCTCAATTACTTGGCACAGGGCATCCAGTTTTTTGCTTAAAGTCAGGATCTGCTGCTGTAATAGCTCCATTTAATACCTTTATCCGTACATTTTCTCTATGTTATTCAATTTACTCCCAACCTTAACTTTACTTATGAATTATTTAAGTATTGATAATTTTTGCTGGAAATATGACATTTAAATTATTATTTCTAAATATAAGTAAAGTTATACTATCAGTACCAGTAAGGAAATTTATGGAATAAAATCAATCTTTAGGTACTAATTTGCGGAAAAATTCGCTAATTTGAGTCAAATATTTAAATTTATAAGCATTACCAAGAAAAAATACCGATAATTTTCCAACCACAGTTTTGCACCTAGTCAGGCTCTGGTGAATCTCTGCTTAATATTAGGTATAATCAAAACTCTCAAATCCAAAATCAATGGATCGACGGTCTTTTTTACTAGGTACAAGCACACTGGCACTTTCACAACTGCTTTTTGGCTGTGGTGGAAACAACCAGACGCAACTAAAAGTACAGTTATTAAAAGGTTCTATACCTGGTCAGGTGGTGAATCAGTTCCACAACAGTTTGCAACAACAGGTGCAGTTAAAATTCACCCTAGTTGAGCAGGTAGAGGATTTATTTCAGCAATTACAAAATTGGCAGCAAAAACCAAAAGCCAGCGATGAGCAGGGATGGAGTCGCTTTATACCTTTTAGGCAAGGTCAAAAAACGGCTGATGCAGACCTAGTGACATTGGGAGATTACTGGCTAAAAGCAGCTATTGAGCAGAAACTGATTCAACCACTCCAAGAGTTACAGGGAAACGAATTAAAGCAGTGGCCTACTTTAGATGAAAATTGGAAAAAATTAGTAACGCGCAACGACCAAGGTAACTTGGATACTCAAGGGAAGGTGTGGGGTGCGCCTTATCGGTGGGGTAGCACGGTAATTGTTTATAACCGTGACAAGTTGCGAGAATTGGGTTGGACACCCAAAGATTGGAGTGATTTGTGGCGAGATGGAATGCAGCAACGCATTTCCCTACTAAATCAACCACGAGAAGTTATTGGTCTGGTCTTAAAGAAGCTAGGAAAATCTTACAATACAGAAAATCTTGACCAAGTACTAGACTTGGAAAAGGAATTAAAGACATTAAACCAACAGGTGAAGTTCTATAGTTCCAATAACTACTTAGAACCTTTAATTATGGAAGATACTTGGCTAGCAGTTGGTTGGTCAAGCGATGTACTGCAAGTTCTGGGGCGTTATCCGCAACTTGGCGCAGTTATACCCAAGTCAGGAACAGCAATCTGGGCAGATTTGTGGGTACGTCCCGCAGGTATTACTAAGAGTAGTTTCTCAGATCGGTGGATTGATTTTTGTTGGCAACCAAATACAGCTAAACAAATTTCGGTGCTAACCAAAACTCATTCGCCAATTGCTACAAATATTGACGCTTCCGATATCCAAGAACCATTTTGGAGCCTGTTAAAGAGCGATCGCAATGTTTTTGATAAAAGTGAATTTTTGCTTCCCTTGTCGCCATCAGCAATAAAACAATACGAGTCTTTGTTCGCCAAAATTAAGGTTTAATTGGGGATTGGGGATTGGGGATTGGGAATTTAAATTTTTCCATCTCCCTCATCTCCTTGAATTCCTAACTCCTAACTCCTAACTATTTACTCGAGTAAACGCTGTAACCCTATCTTGTTCTTAACAGTCGTTTGGATGCTGCATAAAGCTGGACTTGTATTAAAGTTACAAGTGTAGGTTGCTAAGGGTTCTTTTTGATAATTAAATACTCGGACATTGTAACCAAAGTTCCGTGCAGCGCTACCCAAGCGATTTACAAAATCATAGCGCTCTACATATTCTAGTAAACTCCAAATTTGCTGATTAACAATCAAGTCTACTCGTGCAGGTTCTTTGTCAGAAGCTGGATATGCTATCCAATTATCCAATAACTTTTTCTCAGAGTTTTGTTGCGCCCACCATAAACTGGGAACGGTTAATCGCGCTGGGTTTATGGTGTTAGCTGTGATGACATAATCTTTTGGCTTAGTCAATAAGTCTAGTTCTAGAGGCGCACTAGAAGGCGAGGGTATTGTGCGGGGTTGCGCTAGTGAGGGCGGGGCTATTAAGGTTGTAAGGCTAATGGTTAGTAGTAATGAAAACGATGTTTGGCGATAGCTGCGCCAACACCTGCCATAGGATGCCCGAAGGGCTGTAGGGCGATCGCACAATAATTTAGATATATGCATAGCTGATACTAATTCGTAATTAAGTACTAGTATAAAATTCGCACTATTTAAAGTTTAATGGCAACGATGCGAATTCTTCGATAGTCTGCTGTCCAAACTCCTTGTTGATACAGCGTCGGCTTGAGATATTCCTCTACGACGCGAATTACTTGTATTTGTTGCTCATCAGAAAGTCCTGCTAAAAAAGGACTAGCGAACATCTGAATCCAGTTTGCCATACCTGCTTCTCCTTCTGCTAAAGGAGTTGGGCGAGCAAAAAGCATGGCATGAATGACATCAAAGCCTTCCTGTTCCAGTAGGCTGGCGTACTCGCCAATACTAGGGAAATACCAAGGATTTAAGGCTTGTGCAGAAATATTAATTGCTTCTAAGGCGCTTTCTAAAGCTGTGGCGATCGCCTGCACATTTCTCTTACCCCCAAATTCTGCCACAAAACGTCCCCCTGGTTTTAGGGATTGATGGATGGAAGCGATCGCACTATCTGCTTCTTTCACCCAATGTAGTACAGCGTTGGAAAACACAGCATCCAATGGCTTGTCTACTTGAAAATTTGCCGCATTCGCAACATCAAAGCGGATATCGGGATAGTTTTCTCTTGCCTTTTCAATCATCGCAGGTGCGCTATCAATTCCCCATACATCAGCACCAGCTTGGGCAATTTTTTCGGTGAGTTGTCCAGTTCCACAACCGAGATCCAAAATGGATTCTCCTGGCTGAGGGTTGAGTAATTGGAATAAGTTTTCGCCATATTGCCAGACAAAGGCGTGTTTATCTTGGTAAAGAGCAGCATCCCAAGAATTTTTAGGTATTGAAAGATTATTCATAAGTAGTGAAATTACAGTATGTTAATTTGCCGATTCATCACCGCCTATTTATCACAGTAGAAAATATTTTTAACTATGTCCAATATATATTTTCACCTTAACTAATATTTTAAAGATATGAGTTTAGGTAACTGATGGAACTACGACACTTGCGCTACTTTGTCACCTTGGCAGAGGAATTGCACTTTGGACGGGCGGCGGAACGATTACACATTGCTCAACCTCCGCTAAGTCAACAAATTCGGCAGCTAGAGGGAGAATTGGGTTTTGAACTGTTTCACCGCACGAAACGAAAAGTACAGTTAACAGAAGCGGGGCAAGTGTTTCTAGGTGAAGTTCTGCAAATTATGAGGCAATTACAACAGGCAATCCAAATTGGGCGGCAAACCAGTCGGGGCGAAATTGGACAGTTGATAGTTGGCTTTGTCAGTTCGGCGGCGTATAATATTTTGCCAACTATTCTGCGAACCTTTCGTAGTTGCGTTCCTGGCGTGAGCATCGAGTTGCATGAACTGACTACAGATCAGCAGTTAGAGTGGTTACGAGAAGGTCGAATGGATGTAGGATTATTGCGTCCACCTGTTGAAGAAAATAGATTTAGCTGCGAAACAATTTTTCAAGAGTCGCTGATGGTGGCACTACCTGAAGCACATTTGCTAGCGAGTCAATCTAATGTATGTTTGACATCCCTTGCCAATGAACCGTTTATTTTATTTCCCAGGATATTAGCACCAGGACTTTACGACTTAATCATTAGTCTCTGCCAGCAAGCAGGCTTTAGTCCCAAGGTTGCCCAAGAAGCTATCCAGATGCAAACGATTGTCAGCCTAGTAGCAGCCGAGATGGGTGTGGCGATCGTCCCAGCATCTTTGCAAAATTTGCAACGGATTGGGGTAGTTTATAAAACTTTACAAGAACCTACCCCAAAAGTAGCGTTCGTTGCAGACGTTGGCGCAGCCATCGCAATGATTTGGCGAAACAATGAGACATCGCCAACTGTGTTGAGGCTTGTGGAAATAGTTAGACAAGCTGCCCAGCAGTGGTGAATAGGGCAGCTTGCAATTATTATCGCAATGCAGACACTCCCATAGGGCCACGAGTTACGCCCAATTGATTTTGCAGTTTCAACTCGCGCCAGAGTTGGGAACCTGTAATTTTACCCTGCAATAATTGACTATAGTAATGTATTGTTTTACTCACTTGTTCTGGTGTTTCATTCACAAACTCGATGCGAAAGTGACGTAATCCCAATTCTATGAGACGCTGTACGTACTCTGCTCCCGTTTGAGCAGTGCCGTTAAATATAGTATTACGGCAACCTACATCTGCCTTGAGGACGTGTTCGCTACCTACACGGTCTTTTAATTTTACTTCCTGCTTTTCACAAGGTCGTCCACAGTTGGTATGGTCTGTACCCGTCGATAGAAAAGCACAAAAAACACAATGCTCCATGTGGAACATCGGTATATGCTGATGGATTGTCACCTCAAACCACTGGGGTGGACAATTGGTAAGTAGGTCTTGTAATTGGGTAATATTCAGGTCGTAGGATGCTGTGAGCCGTTCTAAACCAAAGCGTTGCTGAAAGTAATCTGCTGTTAAGGGATTAGCAACGTTGAGCGAAAAATCTCCAATACAACGGTCTTGAGCAAAGAATTGCAGTTGGTCATAGTTTCGTATCAGATAGCCATCTGCTTCACAGGCGCGTACCTGCTGCAAAATCCAATTTTCACCCGGTTTAGTAATTCGGGGTGGTGCAACCCAGATTGTGGGAAGTTGAGAGTTAGGAGTTAGGAGTGAAGAATTGTCTGTTTGGCTTTTTTGCTGTTGTTGGCGTACTATTTGCACCGCTTCTCGGTAGGTGCGGGGGTCTTCAAATTCACAGTAGAGTGTTTCAACTCCAGCTTTGAGGGCGGCTTGGAGTTGCTTGAGGTTTCGGACTAAGACAATGAGTGAAGGCGATGTAGCTTTAGCTTCCCGCAGGGTGGGGGATGAAGAAGATGAGGAGGGGAGTAAATCTTGGAAAGAGACATCAGAATGCAATTGCCAGCGTTTGGGTTGACTTCGCAATTCTTCCAACTGCACCACAATTTCCCGCCGCATCCGGTTCAACTCGCTGACGGGCAGCATAAGAGAAGTGCTGAGGTGGTTGGTTAGTTTTTCCAAAATGAAAGGTGTGTTACCGAGACGACCAAATTGTTCTTGTAAACGGTCTGTATCTAAGGGTTTGGTGTGCGCCTCCACCAGAGAAATTGCAGATTCTACCTGGACAATATTACCGAGTCGATCGCGGGCGATCGCAATCAACGCCTGACCAATTTCTCCATAAACCTCCAAGTCAATGGGACGCTGAAATTGGGAAGTTTCGCCAGTAAAACTCTGACGCAGTTGCTTATCGAGTTCTGGATCGCTGGTTTTCCAAATGCGATCGCCTATATGCACTCGGCGCAGGTTCAAGTCATTTCGCCCAAAGGTCAGCATAGTTTCTTTTCCCTTGGACACCACCCCATAAACCCGGCCGCCTTCTTCCTTCGCCTCTGGATGACCGCAGTCAAATACTATTCCATCCCCTGGTTTTACAGGCGCTTCTAATTTGACTGTTACCTGTTCGTTGTGAATGCGGGTAACTTCACCTAAATAAACCCCACGTTTTTTACCAAAGCGGGCGTGAACTAGTTCCTGATTATTAATCCCGCCAAACCAACCCGTGTAGAGTCCGCGAGAAAATGCCATCTCTAGGTTGTAGTGTTCTCGATCTAATTGACCTCTCCCCCAACCTCTCTTCGTTTGGGAGAGAGAAGCCTTTATTCCCTCTTCCTTTGTAGGGAAGGGGGTTAGGGGGTTAGGTCTTTCCAATTCCGTCATCACTCCATCTAAGGCTTGCCGATAAACACGGGTGACATTAGCAACATACTCTGGGGCTTTCAAGCGACCTTCAATTTTGAGACAAGTTACTCCTGATTTCACCAAATCTGGCAAAACATCTAACCCTGCTAGGTCTTGAGGACTAAGTAAATATTTGCGTTCTTTTAAATTTACAACTTTCCCATCAGCGATTAAATCATAAGGCATCCGGCAAGCTTGGGCACATTCACCTCGGTTAGCAGAACGTCCGCCTAAAGCTTCGCTAGTCAAACACTGGCCGGAGTACGCCACGCACAAAGCACCGTGAACAAAGACTTCCAAGGGCAGCGAAGTATCTTGTAGGGCAATCTGCTGCTGTATTTTATTGATTTCCTGAAGAGAACATTCACGCGCCAGCACCACCAATTGACAGCCGAGAGACTTGGCAAATTCTACTCCCCCCGCACTGGTGATGGTCATTTGGGTGGAAGCATGGATGGGAAAATCGGGCGACAGATGACGGATGAGACGACATATTCCTACATCTTGAACAATTACCGCATCCACACCTGCGGCAATAATTGTGCGGAGATATTGCTGGGCTTCTGCTAGTTCTTTAGGAAATATTAGTGTGTTGACAGTGACATAACCCTTTACACCACGACCATGCAGAAATGTCATCAATTGGGGTAAGTCTGCCTCAGTAAAATTTTCTGCCCGCATTCTGGCGTTAAACCGATCCAAACCGAAGTAAATCGCATCTGCCCCATTTTCCACAGCAGCTTTAGCACAGTCCCAATTACCTGCTGGCGCGAGTAGTTCAGGACGTTGAAGAGAGAGTTGGGAAAAAGGGCGATCGCTTTTCATCAGATTTAGGGTTAAGTAGCACCATAGTGATTTTATCGAAGTTATTGGGGGATGGGCGTAGACGTAGCCCATCCTACCCCTACGGGGAAGCAAGCTACGCATAGCGTTTCACAGAGAACATATCGCTTTTTAAAATAGCAAAATATTATAAGTTCTACAGATTTTTAAACCATATTAAAAATGTCTGCGTCTTTGAATGTTGAGGATTCAGAAATTCATACTTTATAGCTTGATGAAGTTGTCTTCCTGGCTCTTCTTGCCATGCTAGCCAAGTATAAATTTTAGCTTTATCAAGATAAGAATCTTTGAATGATGCTCCTTTGTTTTTTGCTTCTTGTGCTACTTTCTGAGCATATTGCCAAATAGTTTCCCCTTCATCTCTAATCATGTAAGCTAAAAACGTCTCTAGCATACCTCTCATTTGGTTATCTGGCATAATCCAGATACCAAACTTAATTCCGTTTTTTGTAACGTGGATAAGTCCTGTCTCTGATATTTCTTTAGGAATGTCAGGTATACTTGGCAAGCAAGCGTTTCTTATACTCATCCAACGTGCAGGTAAATCTTCATCTGCGTCTATTATCACACCTAAATTGGTGAGTCCTGATGCTTGTAATTCAGTAGAGATAAGGTTTGCATCAATATTATCGTAACCTCCACAATCTTGTATTGATACAATTGCTTCCCTTTTGTTATTACCCCAACGAATTCCGTTTTTTTCTATTAATTCTGGTATGACTCGTAAATCTTCCGGCCCTTCTACTAAAAGCTTCTTGGGTTCATAACTTTTTGCCATTACTAACGTACCTCAATTTCTCTTTCAGCAGCAATGACAATTTGAGGTTCAGTAAAGACTACACTTGTTTCTTTGCCTTTTTCAATTCTGTGAATTCTAATACCATCCTCAGTGGCATCTTCTTGCTCTGCAATACTAGCTAAACTTGTCCAACAATCACTATTGTGTGTAGTTGCAAAAACTTGCACATTTAATCTTTTGGCTGTATCCCAAATCAGTTCCCACATATCAGACATCGCCGTAAAATGGAGTCCCGTATCAATCTCATCAACAAATAAGTATCCATCTTTAGCACACACTGTAGCTAGTGCTAATCCTAAGATACGCCAAATACCATCACCCATACTGCCAATTGGTACACGCTGATTACTATCAGAAAGAAGTACAAAAAAACCGCCCCGCGAATCTAAGGAATACCTAGACTTTCGAGAACTAACTGGAGCAATCCGTTTAATTTTAGAGTCTATTCTATGAAGTGCCTGCTCTACAAGTTTTTCTTCAGGCGTTAGTACTATCTGATCAAATAGTTCAATCATCTTCTCGGTTCCTAAAGAAGATGATGTGACAAATTGTATTTTTGGTGATGAATTTTTAGTATCTCTACGCAATTGGCGAGTATAATCTTCTACAAAAACCCCGCCATTAACTGATAGCGGTAGTCTCCAAAGCTTTTCTTCTCGCCCATAATTCCACTTAATACTGAAATCTAATTCCTTTAATGCATCTGGGACTTCATCATCTAGAAACTCAGGCAATGAGCTAGATAGCTCTTTTGAAGAATTTTTGCGTACTTCTATTGATACAATAAGCTCCTCTTGAATATTGCCATTAGTACCTGTTATTGAAAATTTGCTCCCCAGTTCAATCTCGTGACCAGAAAAAAGGTGACGAACATCAAGGTCTTGAGTTTGACCTAACCTTAATCTACGTTCACTACGTTCATCATCAAAAAAATATTCACTCCGGTTAGTCATTGTCTGACGTAGTGGCTCAAGATTATTCCGTGAGCATAAAAGTTGAATAGCTTCTAGTATTGATGTTTTACCGATATTGTTTTTACCAACGAGCAGGTTGATTCTACCAAGCTGCTGAAGCTCGAAAGATTGGAAACTACGGAAATTATCTATTTTTATCGTCTTCAACATAATTTTGCTAGCCGGAGACAACAAAGAGGTAATGACTGATATTAGTATAAGCAGTCTTGATACTTTTCACTCTAGCAAAAAGAAATAACCCATTTCCCTTATTTTAATTGTTCGTCATCAGAGCTTTCCCCTTCCGATTCAACAGGCTCAAACTTAACTTTGTTGTATAAATCCTGTAAGGAAATCTCAAAGGGGACGGTTACAAATGCGATCGCTTCATCTTCTTCATCATATTCACGAAGCGCCCATTGCTTTTTCCCAGTTTTGGAAAATTGATCAACATGAATCCGTGTTTGATCAATTAATAGATATTCTTGGAAAGTGGAAATAGTGCGGTAAGCCTGAAATTTATCTTCGCGATCGTAGCCTTTGGTAGATTTTGATAAAATCTCAACAATAATCTGTGGATTCAGAATTATATCCTTTCGGTTGTTAAAAAACTCTGGTTCACCCGCCAGAATCATCACATCTGGATAGGTATAGGTAAGCTTTTGGAGTATCCATAGACGAACATCACCCATAAAAACCCGATAGTTCTGCTTTTTAAAAGCGAAATTTAACTCAGTACTTAAGTTGAGTGCTATTTGATTATGATTTACTGTTCCACCCGCCATAGGAATTATTTCCCCATCAATATATTCACTTTTGTACTCAGCAGCTTCTTCTAGCTCTAAATATTCCTCTGGGGTATAGTATCGCTGTTTTATTATTTGCATAATTTTATCAGGTAGCAATGTTTAACGATACGGATTGTCTAGTGACCCATATTTACTGAACAGTTTAACGTGGTTAGATAGATATGTTATGTGCTTTGTAAAAAGTAAGCGTAGGCATCGCTATCTCAATTCACAAAGATTTCTAGCTTCTTTTCCTATTGATAACCGGCTGCTTGTAACATAAACAATTTGGCGTAACGTCCTTTTAGCTGTAATAATTCTTCGTGAGTTCCCTGTTCTATAACTTCCCCGTTTTCTATAACTAGAATTTTGTCAGCCATGCGTACTGTTGAGAAGCGATGGGAAATCAAAAGTACCATCTGATTTTTAGTAACAGTGCGAAAATGATTGAAAATTTCAAACTCAGCTTGGGCATCTATAGCTGATGTTGGTTCATCTAACACCAAGATATCTGCTTGCGATCGCATAAAAGCACGAGACAAGGCAATTTTCTGCCACTGTCCCCCAGAAAGTTCCTGTCCTCCTTTAAACCAACGACCAAGTTGAGTCTGGAAACTTTGGGGTAATTGGTCAATAAAAGATTGCGCCATGCCTTTTTCAGCAGCAGTTTGCCAATAGGTTTTGTTTTCGAGATGTTCTACATCACCCACGCCAATATTTTCCCCCACAGTAAACTGGTAGCGGACAAAGTTCTGAAAAATCACACCAATGCGACGACGCAGTACATCTACATCCCATTCCTGCAAGTCCAAGCCATCTAAGAAAATTCGCCCAGAGTCTGGCGTGTAGAGTCGGGTAAGTAGTTTAATTAAGGTTGTTTTACCAGAACCGTTTTCACCGACAATTGCCAGCTTTTCTCTAGGTTTCAAATGCAGCGAAATGTTTGTCAACGCTGGCTTAGAACTTCCTGGGTAAGTAAATGATACGTTCTCAAAACGAATACCATCTTCAGGATTTAAACCAATGGTTGCGTTACCCCAAGACTTTGGTACTTTCTCTTCGAGGAAATCGTAGAGATTTGATAGATATAGGTTATCTTCATACATCCCTCCAATAGAAGTAAGGGCATTGGAAAAAGTAGATTGTCCTTGACGAAACACAGTGAGATACATTGTCATATCTCCCAAGGAAATTTTACCTCGCACCGTTTCCAGCACAATCCAAGCATAAGCTAGGTAAAAAGCACCAGTACTAACTAAACCCAGGAGATATCCCCACACTCCTCGCCGGAGAGTCAAATCGCGGTCTTCGCCATAGAGTTGATCGAACAAGTTGCGATAACGTCCTAGCAACATCTCTCCCAACTGGTAGAGTTTGACTTCTGTGACAAAATCTTCCCTTGCTAAGAGATTTTCTAAGTAGTTTTGTTGACGAGTTTCTGGCGCACGCCAACTGAACAAGCGAAAGCCTTCGCCAGCAAATTTAGTTTCGGCAATGAATACAGGCATAGCTGCCAAAATTAGTACTACCACCGCCCAAACTGAGAAATTTACTAGCAAAATACCGTAGGTGAACAGGGAAAGAGCATTTTGCACTAACCCAAAGGTGCGGTTTACTAAGGAAAGGGGACGAACTGATGCTTCTCGTCGCGCATTGGTCAATTTGTCATAAAATTCCGAGTCTTCAAACTGCCTGAGATCCAGTGTCAGCGCCTTTTCTAAGATGAGTACATTCACTCGCTGACCCAGTAGCGCCCGCAATAACGATTGACAAATAAGGATTCCGCGTTGACCGCCTGCTAGTAGAATTACAGCGATCGCTTCTAATCCTACATAAAATAGAGACGGATAAATATTGACAAAACCATTATTTTGTGAGTTAACTTGAGATGCAAATACCACTGCATCAACAATTAACTTACTGATGTAGGATATCGCCGCCGGTAAAAGACCAGCCACCAAAGTTAAACTCGCCAGAAGAATAGTAAGCGATCGGCTAGTAGTCCATACTAAGCTTAGGGCCCGTCCACTGTAGCGGAAAACCGTCAGCGATTGCCGTAGGATATTTCTTTTTTTTTAATCTTCATCTTTCTTTGCGCGAGATACCCCAGCTTGGGCGGATCTTCCTGACTCTATTAAATCTTTATTAATTTTACATTTTTATCAGAATGTTGGCTGAAAACCCCGAAGTTGAAACCTAAAAACTAGTTTTGTAGGGTGTGTTATGCCGTAGGCTAACGCACTAGGGTGTTAACTTTGTACCATTTTTAGGTGTTCAAAATTAATGCAATATATATGCCAGTAGTTCTAATCAAGCGGACTACGAACGGCTTTGCCACCCCTATTAAGTACATGGGTATAATTTAATGTTAGGTTGGTGCTGTTTGTAAATATGCAGAAGTTAGCCTTCTCAAATGCAACACAGCCATGAGCGATCTTGTTTTTGCCTCAGCTTGTCAACTTGCCCAGACGATCCGCGATCGCCAAGTTTCTGCGGTTGAAGTTCTGGATGCTTATCTTGCTCAAATTGCCAAACACAACTCGAAACTGAATGCGATTTGCACGCTAGATGAAAACAATGCCCGAAGTGCAGCCAAGCAAGCAGATGAAGCTTTACTTCGAGGCGAAAATTGGGGTGCTTTACATGGCGTTCCGATTACCGTTAAAGATTTATTTGAAACGGCTGGGCTACGAACCACAGCAGGATCAATCTCCCTTAAAGACTATCTTCCTCAACACGATGCTACTGTTGTCAAGCGTCTTCGTTCAGCAGGTGCCATCCTGCTGGGAAAAACGAATGTGGGCGATTTAGCAGGCGGGTATCAGGGACTCAATGATGTTTTTCCTCGCGTAAATAATCCCTGGAACCTTAGCTATACGCCTGGTGGTACTTCTAGTGGTGGTGCAGCAGCGATCGCAGCGGGTTTATCTCCGCTCGATCTCTGTTCCGATTTTGGTGGGTCAATTCGTCAACCTGCTAATTTTTGCGGTATTTACGGCTTCAAACCGACCGATCGTCGTGTTCCAACTACGGGACACATCCCTGAAGTTCCTGGCGCACCTCACTGTATGCGTCAAATGCTGACAGTCGGTGGGCTGGCACGTTCTATTGAAGACTTATCCCTTTGTCTGCAACTCATTGCGGGCGCTGATACTGCTCAACCAGATATTTCTCCTGTCCCGCTCGATCGACCTTCCGATCGATTACTTCAAACTCGGCAGATTGCTTGGTCAGATGAATGGTCATTCTATCCTGTTGCCGGAGAGATTAAATTAGCCATACAGTCCGTTGCAACAAAGCTGACGGAAGCAGGAGTAACTTTGAAAAAGTGGGTTCCCAATTTTGATTTTCTTGCCGCATGGCAAACCTACTACAAGCTTGCAACTTACAACTTGATCTATGCCCAATCGCTAACGGTGAGTGATATTCGGAAGAATCTATCTTTTTTATTTCGTGATGGTATGCAAGGCGATCGCAATTTTCGCAAGCTTGGTAATCTCCCTGGCATCGGTTTACCTATCTCCTTAAACCCAACCCTAAAAGGCTATTTTGAAACACTAACAGAACGAGATTCCTCGATCGCTCAGATGGATGAAGCCCTGACTCAATGGGATGCCTACCTTTGCCCTGTAGCCATGACTTCCGCATTTACCCATCGGGAACGCGGCACAGCAATTCAAGTGGACAATCGCAGTGTGCCGTATTCTATGGCATCGGGTGCTTATGTCGTGCCGTTTAATCTCACGGGGCATCCAGCGGTAGTTATTCCCATTGGAAAAACTCAAAATGGCTTGCCAATCGGAATGCAGATAGTTGGGAAGCGATGGCAAGAAATGGAGTTATTGGCGATCGCTCAGGACATCGATCAAGTCGTTGGTGGATTTCAACGCCCTTCTGAGTATTGAACCATTGTCATTTGCAGAAACGCCGCATAACAACCAATGTGGATGAAGTTTTCCGACTTGTGTGTACACAGTAAGTCTTTAGACCGGAGAGTGTCAACCCCACAATCTCCTACCTGCTTTCCCATTTAATCTTTCATGAGCATCTTCCAACAAAGCTGGAATATCTAACTTTTCTGGACACCGAGGCAAACAGTCACCACATTCTGTGCAACGGTTGCCTTTCATTCCAGGGAACCAGTGACCGGCATTTTCAAACATTCCATAACGATATTGTCCATAGTCTTTCATGTCGTATGCTACGGCAAGATTACGTAACCGCAATACCTCTGGAATGTTGATATTTTCTGGACAGGGCAAACAGGTATAACACTGGCTACATTTATCAGTTTTTAAAGCAACTTTTTGCTGATTTTCTAATCTTTGGAAAGCAGATATTTCTGCTGATGTTAACTCTCCATCATTATCAGCAATTCGCAAAGGTTCCCTTAATTCATCTGGGTTAGCTGGTCCGATACTCAAAGTAGTAATACGGTCATCAGAAAGTAAAAAACGCTGGCTTATCTCTAAGGGTGAATACGGATAGCACAGGTCTTCTAGAGTTTGGGGTGGCGTGTAGAGAAGTCCTCCCTTGTCAGCAGGGGAGATAATGAAAATGCCCATATCCTTTTCGGCAGCTAGTTGAATCGCTGGTGCGTGCCGTTGAAAAAAATAGTAATAATGCAGATAGACAAATTCAAAAAAATCTGTCTTGATTGCTGCTTGAATTAACTCTAATGACCCGTGGCTGGAAAAACCAACGTGTCGGACTCGTCCATCAGCAACAGCTTCGTCTACAGCCTGCATACAGCCATTTTTGGCTTGCACCCACTCCAAATGTTGCCAAGTGTTCAAGCCATGAATACCTAAACAATCTAAATAATCTAGCTGTAATCGTTCTAGGGATTCGTCGATGCACCGACGCATGGTGTCAGCATCTGCTGTGGCTGGAATTTTGGTAGTGATGTAAAGCTTCCTTCGGGGTATTGACAACCCAGCTTTTAGCATCATACCAAGAAATTCCTCGCTTTTGCCGTAACCTCTAGCGGTTTCTAGATGATTAATTCCTAACGCTAAGGCTTGTTCGATGGTTTGGTGAGCATTTTCAAAAGAAGCCAGGTAGCGCATTGTTCCCAAGGAAAAAACCGAGAGGTGCAGATTCGTTTTTCCAAAGCGTCGGTATTGCATCTTGAACAAAGAGTTAGGAGTTAGAAGTTAGGAGTTAGGAGTTGAAGTAAGTAATTCATAACTCCTAACTCATAACTCTTTTAGCTGTCGCCATTACCAAAGCGCTTAATCAAATCTTCGGGACGGAGATTAGAAATAAATTCGCGGAAGGCTTGTTGTTCGGCTTCATCTGCATCGCGATCGACAGGGATAGAAGCATCCGCAATTACTTCTTCCATTACCCAAATGGGAGTATTTGTACGGAGGGCAATGGCGATCGCATCGCTAGGACGCGCGTCAATTTCTTTTTTGACTTCGCCTTGCTGGACAATTAAAGCTGCATAGAATGTATCCTTTTGCAGGGAATGAATGATCACCTTTTCTAGAGTCATATTCCAAGTCTCTAGAAGATTCACAATCAGGTCGTGGGTTAAGGGTCTGGGAGGCTTCTGATTCTCCAGCGCACCCATAATTGCCCTAGCCTGTTCCTGACCGATGTAAATTGGCAAAGCCCGCCGATCTGAAGAATCTTTCAAAAGGACGATCGGGCTGCGGGTTATGGCATCTAATGCTATGCCAGCAACTTTCATTTCAATCATTGCCTAAGCCTCTACAATGCTTTGAGAGTCTTGGATGCCGTGTAACAAATAGTACACCTTTTTGGGCGGTTTGGTGACAGTAATAAACATAAGCATTCGTTCTCTATAATTGCTTCTATTAAACTCCGAACTTGTGGTGAAAACCAGAGTAAGTCAAATTGGTCTTCTTAGACAATAACCTTCTTACCCAAGTATGCCTCGTGAAGGATGCTAATGTGTTAATATTCCCATACGAAAAAAAGTCAGAAAATATACTTGGATGTTCTAAATTTCTGTGACAATTACCAATTGACTTCCGGCAAAATTAGGCAATAAATAGAGTTAGTTTGACAAAAAAGCCGTGTTTACAGGATTAATCCAGGCATTAGGAACGATGGAACCCTTGGGGGGCGATTCTTGGCAAATTACTTGTGTCAGCCAGTCGGGTGAAGTAATTATGCAAGATTTGGCTTATGGTGACAGTATTGCTGTCGATGGTGTTTGCCTGACAGTAGAAAAAGTTTTAAAAGAGGGGTTTATCGCCACGGCTTCACCGGAAACACTACGCCGGACGACGTTAGGAGGCGAGCAAACGCAACAAAGATATGTCAATTTAGAAGCGTCGCTAAAAGTAGGCAGCAAGGTTGGCGGTCATTTTGTGATGGGTCATGTAGATGGCATTGGTAGATTGCTAGTGTCAGAACAAACGGCTAGTTCTTGGGAAATGACCTTTATTGCATCTGATGCGATCGCACGATACATTGTGCCCAAAGGTAGCATTGCCGTCAATGGCATCAGCCTCACAGTAGCCGCTTATGAGCCAGAAGTGTCCCAATTCAAGGTGGCGGTAATCCCCCTCACTTATGCCGACACAAATCTTCGCTATTTGGTTTCTGGCAGCTTGGTGAATCTAGAAGGTGATATTCTCGGCAAATACGTCGAAAAATTCCTTTATTCTGGCAACCCACACACCAAAGTCCATGATGACAATAGTTTAGATGGCATTACACCCGCATTCTTAGCAGAACACGGGTATTTGTAATTGAAAATTGAAAATTGGGAATTGGGAATTGAAAATTGGGCATTGGGAATTGGGCATTGGGCATTGGGCATTGGGCATTGGGC
>NZ_NOLI01000047.1:0-50132 GCF_002245975.1 Nostoc sp. 'Peltigera membranacea cyanobiont' 213
GATTAGGAATTTCCTTTTCCTCAGTTCCAAGTCCCAAGTCCCCAGTCCTCAGTCCCAATTCCCCATCACCTAATGCTTCTAAAATGCGACTAATGCGGCGGATGTGACCAGAGAATGTGGATAAACTTTGCTGTAAGGATTGTTCATCGCCAATATCTGCCAGCACTTTATCAAACCAAGGTATTTCTACTGGTTCGCGGGCGGGGACAAATAAACCCACTTTGGCCATCAATGCTGCTAACCCTAGAGTTTTTAAGGTTACAGTTTTACCGCCAGTATTTGGCCCGGTAATTGTTACTACCCGGATTAGCGGGTTAATCAGCAAATCTACAGGAACTACTGGTTGCCCTTGTTCGTGCTGTTGTTGCCACACTAACAGAGGATGCCGTAAGTTCCGTAAGGTAATGGTTTCACTATCTTGACGCTGGATAAATCGCGGGGGATTTGCTCCTAGCCAGTAACTATATCTCGATCTAGCGGTTGCCAAATCTAAAGTTGTGGCGATCGCTAACAATCTCTCTAAATCTGGTTTGACTGCGGCGATTTGTTCGGTCAAAATACGGCGAACCGCTTCTTCTTCGGCTTGCTCTCTGCGGATGATTTGCCGCAGTTGGTTGCCTAGAGGTACTACGGAATTCGGTTCTACGTATAGCGTTGCACCACTGGTAGAGGTATCGTGGACAATACCAGGGATGGCATCTTTTTGCGGTGCTTTTACGGGGATGACAAAGCGATCGCTCCGTTGGGTAATTAGCTGTTCTTGAACTGCCCCAGATTTTGCCTGTAAGATATTTTGCAGCTTTTGGGTAATTTGGGTGCGTAATCGCCGCAAATCTGTGCGAATTTCTCCCAGTTTTTGACTCGCGCGGTCAGTTACCTGGGCCCGTTCATCAATACATCGGTGAATTTCTTGTTCTAGTTCTGGATAAGTCCGCAAATCGGCAACCAATTCAGTCAATATCGGCAAATCTTCCTGATTGTCGATGACACGGCGCAAACTTCTAGCACCAGCGAGGGTGGTGGCGATCGCTAGCAGTTCATCGCCAGACAAAACTCCGCTACGTTCCGCCCGTTCTAAGGAATCGCCAATATCTTGAATTCCCTCAAATGACAGCCCCGTAGTGAGGCGAGTTTCCAGTTGGTAGACTTCTTTGGTTTGCTCTAACAACTGTTCGCTTTGAGTCTGAGAATCGGGTATTTTCAGATGACGCGCAGCTGTAGCCCCCAGCTTAGTTGCCGCGAAGGTGGCAAGGTGCTGGCAGAGGCGATGCCATTCTAATAATTCTAAGGTTTCAGATTGGATCAAGGTTTCAACATCTAATCTGAAATTATCGTAACAATTTTAGCTCCTAGATGGATAAATCTTAGAGGAGAAAATTTCGCTTTATTCAAATCAGCCAGTTAGTGCGTGGTAATCATCAAGTAATAACTGGCACATTGAGCTATCTTTCCTGAGAAACTACCTTAACACCAACTGTCATCGAAAACAATACAGAAACTAATTCAAGTAGCGACTATTTCCTTCACCAAAACGTAAGGCTGAACGATGAGAGTATTAAATCGTTTACTGCGCTCAAGATTCCATTCTCCCACTTGTACTGTTGTGGGTTTGGTAATTAATTGCTCATCAATCCACTGTTCTACTGATGGAATATCATCACTGGCGATCGCTACTCCAACATCCACTAAGTTTAACTCCGGTGTCACTAAAATTACTGCATCTCGTTGTACATGAGGAATTAGCCACTCCCACTCTGCCTCATCCAAAATTTCTGTTAATTCCGCTCTTAAATCCGACATCATTCCTTAATTTATATTCTCTAATAAATTATTCTACATTTAATAGACGCGATGAATCGCGTCTCTTTCTCCTTTCAGCTAAACTTCAGATTTCATTTCATCAATTTCAAATAAAGACACAATTACTCCCGCGATAGGAATAGATATAAAAACACCTAATAATCCTGCTACTCTAGCGCCTACTAGCAAAGCAAAAAATATTACCACAGGATTAAGATTCAGCGCACCTTGCATAATTCGGGGCGCAATCAAGTTGTCTTGTATCTGCTGGAGAACAATACAGGCTATTAATACTTTCACTGCTAACCAAACACCTTGAGATAAGACAAATAGAGTAACTATACTTACTCCTAATGTTGCCCCTATGCCAGGAATGATATCAACGACTCCGACTATTATTGACAATATCAAAGCAAAAGGTACTTTTAATATGAAGAAAACTAAGAATGTTGAAATAGTCAAAAATGCGCTTAGTAATAACTGACCTCTAAAAAACCCTAAAAAAGACCGTCTGATTATACTTGTAAATCTATTGCGACGTTGTTTTGGTACTATTTTTAAAATAAAATTCCATAATTTGTCTCCATCTAATAGCATAAAAAAAGCTACAACTGCAATCAAGATAAAAGTCACAAAATTCGTCATAAACCCTTGTAAAATAGCCAAGCTAGTTACAAGACTTGATAGGGCTTGATTCCGCAATTGTTCTTCAATAAAACTTAAATCTATTTGTAAATTACGGCTTCGCAAAAATGCTTCTAGTCCTTCTAATAAAGGTGCTAAAGAATTTAAAAATACAGTGATACTATTAATTAATTCTTGTCCTTGAGATAAAACCGTTAAGCCCACGGTAATTATCAGACCGCCTATAATCACAATGCTGAGTAAAAAAACTAAGCCAACTGCTACATTGTGGGGCAAAAAACGCCGCAGCCCTTGTACAGGATAGCTGAGTAAAAAAGCTAAAATTGCCGCAAATGTAAAAATCACAATGACTGCTTCAAAGTAAGCTAAAAGCTGTACAATTGCCCAGCCAGAAGCAACTAAAAGCAAAAAGCGGACTAGCGCCAGATTGTTTAATCGCTCCCAAAAATTCTTGGCTTCCAAGCCGCTCATAATGCTGTTTAAGGTGAAATTGACGGTAGATTTGCCTAGCATTTGCATTTAAGCAGAAAGTCTGACTTTATTGCTAGAGCGGGTTGACCTTAAACATACAGAGACTCAAAGGCGATCGCTACCTCCCTAAAGCATATATTTCTTGCGTGTCTAACTCATCTTCCTAAATCATGCATTTCGTTAATTACCGTGGCACACTTTTGTGTCAATCCTTCCAATTCTTCTTTATTACTGGAACCGGGAGCATCAATCAAGTTACCAATTCTCACAGTAATGGGAACTGCGTGAGGCCGGGACGATCCTTTTTGTAAAATTTTCTCAGTACCCCAGACACTTACGGGTAATATTGGGGCTTTTGCTTTCGCAGCCAGTAACAATGCGCCTCTTTTGGGGTCTGTAATTCGACCATCTGGGGTGCGAGTACCTTGCAAGAAAACACCCACAGCCCAACCTGTATTGAGATATTCTAGGGCGGAACGGATGGCATTGCGATCGGCATTTCCTCGACTCACCGGGTAAGCACCGTACAATTTAATCGCTTGCGCCAAAACGGGGATATTAAATAACTCTTCTTTCGCCATATACGCCACTGGACGACGTACACAATTAGAGACAATGGGAGGGTCAAAGTAACTAGCGTGATTACTCACTACCAGTAGCGGCCCTGATTGGGGGACATTTTCCGCACCATAAATCTGGCCCCGAAAGTAAGCGTGAAGCATGGGGCTGACGACTGACCATTTAAAGGCGTGGTAAAGTGCCAGACTGATAAACGGTTCGCGGTTTTTGTCCACAGAAGATAATGCAAATCAAACTGAATTTAGCATACGCGATCGCCAGTCTCAGATCAAATGTCAGAAAGCTGTAGAAATTAATTGCTTTACCTATCTGGGAATACTAAATCTGGAAATCGTTAGGATTTAGCAGCATGGTTAGTACTTTAGTTACTATTCTCGGATATCACATTAATGACAAATTATACAATGGTTCTCGAACCCTAGTTTATCGAGGGTATCAAGAAGCTGACCAAAAACCTGTAGTGATTAAACTGCTGAAGAATCCTTATCCGAATTTCAGTGAATTGGTACAGTTTCGCAATCAGTACACCATTGCCAAAAATCTTAACTCACCTCTAATCATCCAAACCTATAGCCTAGAACCCTATCAAAATGGCTATGCACTGGTGATGGAAGACTTTGGAGGGATTCCTCTAAAAAAATATTTTACCCATGACCAGACGCGATATATCGCGTCTCTAGAAGAGTTTTTACAGATAGCGATCGCACTTTGCAATACCTTAGATATACTCTACCGAGAGCGAATCATTCATAAAGACATCAAACCCAGCAATATTTTAATTAATCCCGAAACTAAACAAGTTAAATTAATTGACTTCAGTATTGCATCTTTGCTACCACGAGAAACCCAAACCCTCATCAATCCCAATAGGCTGGAAGGGACATTAAGTTATATTTCTCCCGAACAAACTGGACGGATGAATCGGGGGATTGACTATCGCACAGATTTTTATTCCCTCGGTGTGACTTTCTATGAATTACTTACGGGAGAGTTGCCTTTTACATCAAACGATCCAATGGAGTTGGTACATTCTCATATTGCTAAACAAACTTCTCTAGCCCATGAAATTAACTCAAAAATTCCCCCAATAATTTCAGAAATTGTCCACAAATTGATGGCAAAAAATGCTGAAGACAGATATCAAAGTGCTTTAGGATTGAAATATGATTTAGAAAATTGCTTAACTCAGCTGCAAGAAACTGGAGAAGTTCAGAGTTTTGCAATTGCTCAGAGGGATATGTGCGATCGCTTCATTATCCCCGACAAACTCTATGGACGGAAAAACGAAGTTAAAACCCTATTAGAAGCCTTCGAGCGCGTTGCAACCCCCCTGCTTTCAGGGGGACAGAGAGGGGGTGAAATGATGCTAGTCACAGGCTTTTCTGGGATTGGAAAAACAGCAGTAGTCAACGAAGTTCATAAACCCATTGTCAGGCAACGGGGTTATTTTATTAAAGGGAAATTTGACCAATTCAATCGCAATATTCCCTTAAGTGCTTTTGTGCAAACATTCCGCGATTTAATGGGACAATTGTTAACCGAAAGCGATGCACAAATTCACCAATGGAAAAACAAAATATTATCAGCCGTTGGAGAAAATGGACAAGTCATTATTGAAGTGATCCCCGAACTAGAAAGAATTATTGGTCAACAACCACCCGCACCTGAATTATCCGGAACTGCGGCATATAATCGCTTTAATCTATTGTTTCAGAAGTTTACCCAAGTCTTTACCAATCCTGAACATCCCTTAGTGATGTTTTTAGATGACTTGCAATGGGCTGATTCAGCATCCCTGAACTTAATGCAGCTCTTGATGGATGATACAAGTTATCTCTTGTTAATTGGTGCCTATCGTGATAATGAAGTCAACCCGGTACATCCATTAATGTTGACTTTGAGTGAGATGCAAAAAATACAAGCAACGATTAATACAATTACTCTAGCACCCCTGAGTCAAGAGCAAATCAATCACTTAGTAGCTGATACACTGAAATGTCCAGAAACTTTAGCCTTACCTCTTTCTCAATTGGTGGAACGAAAGACTCAAGGAAATCCATTTTTTGCCACGCAATTTCTGAAAGCGTTACATCAAGAAAAATTAATTAAATTTAACTACCCCTCTTTGTCCCCCACCCCCCTTTCATCCCTCCAAACTTCGGGGGGAAATGAAGGGGGGTGGCAATGCGATATTGCACAAGTTAACCAGCAAGCGGTTACAGATGATGTAGTTGAATTCATGGCGTTGCAGTTAGAGAAATTACCCTTAGCAACCCAGAACATCCTCAAGTTAGCCGCTTGTATTGGCAACTCTTTTGATTTAGTAACCTTGGCAATCGTTTCAGAACACTCCGAGGTAGAAACGGCGGCGGATTTATGGAAAGCGTTGCAAGAAGGGTTGATTTTACCGATTGGTGATGTTTATAAGTTTTATGTTGGGCAAGAAAGTAAAACAGTTACTCAAGAACCATCTCAAACTGTTACCTACAAATTTTTACACGATCGAGTACAGCAAGCAGCCTATTCACTAATTCCTGACGACCAAAAAATAGCAACTCATCTCAAAATTGGTAGGTTACTTCAACAAAAGTTATCCGATTTAGAGCTTGAGGAAAAACTGTTCGATCTGGTCGGGCATTTGAATTTAGGAAGTGAGTTAATTAGTCAAGCGAGCGAACTCGAAGCCTTAGCTCAACTGAATTTGCAAGCTGGAGTGAAGGCGATAAATTCTACAGCTTACGCCGCAGCAAGGGTTTATTTGCAAACGGGGATTAAGTTACTGCTGACAAACTGCTGGCAACATCAGTATGAATTGACTCTGAATCTGTATGTTACGGCTGCGGAAGTTGCCTATTTGAATGGTGACTTTGATGGCATGGAACAGCAAGCCGCAGTGGTATTGCAGCAAGCACAGAGCATTTTCGACAAAGTTAAAATTTACGAAATTCAAATTGCGGCACAAATGGCCCAGAGTCAGGCGTTAGCTGCGATCGCTATAGCTAGAGACGTGCTGGGACAATTGGGAGTTCAACTCCCCACCGAACCTGATGAAGCCCAGATTGGCGAAGCGATACAAGCCGTTGCCAGCCAGCTTCAGGGCAGACGGATTGAAGAACTGCTTGATTTACCAGTGATGAGCGATCGCAGTGCGATCGCCGCCATGCAACTATTAGGAGTATTGTTTGCACCCGTGTTGGTGGGAATGCCAGGTTTACTACCCCTCTTGGGCGCGACGATGGTGAAGTTGTCGCTCCAGTTTGGCAATACCCCTGCCTCGACGGCAGGATATGGGCTTCATGGCATGGTGCTGTGTGCCTTTTTGGGCGAAGTCGAAACAGGCTACGAGTTTGGTAGATTAGCACTCTCGTTGCTGGAGAGGTTGAATGCTCAGTCCATGAAGCCTCTCACTCTAAACTTGTTTGGGTCTTTTATCCAACATCACCAGCAAGCGGTATTGGCAACGCTACCGACGCTGAAAGATGGCTACACCACTGGCATCGAAACAGGCGATTTTCTCTACGCTGGCTACAACGTAACAGGTTACGCCTATAATGCGCTGTTTGCAGGTGTAGAACTGGACGCATTGTCATCCGAATTGGCTGCTTACAATGCTGTCCTAGCTCAGATCAAACAAGATTCGGCGCATATTTATTCGGACATGGTGCGACAAACGGTGGAGCATTTGAGAGAAACTGTGAGCCAACCAGATTGCTTAACTGGCACTATCTATGATGAGACGCTGATGCTGCCGAAGCACCACCAGGATAACGATCTTACCTCGATCGCCATTGTCTACATCTACAAACTGCTGCTTGCCTGCTACTTTGGCAATTATCAGGCTGCCCTGGACTACATCACCCCAGTCAAGTCCCATTTGATGGGAGTATCGGGAATGGTTTTTATTCCCAGTTTCCATTTTTATGCTGCGCTAACTCATCTGGCACTCTTCCCCACCCAGCCAGAACCAGAGCAAGCTCAAATGCTTGTCCAAGCCGAAACCCATCAAACTGCTCTCCATCAATGGGCGCAAAATGCCCCGATGAATCACTTGCATAAATGGTATTTAGTTGAAGCTGAACGTCATCGAGTTTTGGGTGAAAAAATCGCCGCCAGTGAGTGTTATGACCAAGCCATAACTCTTGCTAAAACACATCAGTTCATCAACGAAGAAGCCTTAGCCAATGAACTGGCAGCTAAGTTTTACCTAGAGTGGGATAAACAGCGTATTGCCCAGGAATACATAACTAATGCCTACTATGCCTATGCTCGTTGGGGAGCCAAAGCCAAAGTCGCCGACTTGGAAGGACGCTATCGGCAACTGCTTGCTCCTATCCTCCAGCAAACCCGTTCTCCCTTGTCAACTAGCGAAACTCTCTTCACATTGGGGAGTCTTACATCCACCAGTTCCAGTAGCAGTGTCTCTGTCGCTTTAGATTTAGCTGCAATTCTCAAAGCTTCCCAAACTCTTTCTGGCGAAATAGAACTGTCTAAACTGCTTTCATCGTTGGTTTCCATTGTCATTGAAAATGCGGGGGCTGATAAATGCGTGTTAATGCTGTCACGAGATAATCGCCTGCTCATTAAAGGGTCAATAAGCGTGGGGATGGAGCCAGTTGTGTTGCAACGCCTTCCCATTGAAGACAGTCAGGATATTCCCCTAAAGCTGATTTACAAAGTCTTGCACAACCAGCAGACTGTTGTTTTGGTGGATGCGACAGCAGATTTAACCTTAGCTAATGATCCGTATATTATTCGTCAGCAACCCAAGAGTATCTTGTGTAGCCCGATTTTGCATCAAGGCAAGTTGATGGGCATTTTATATCTAGAAAATAATCTAGCAACGGGGGCATTCACGAGCGATCGCATTGAACTACTCAATTTACTCTGCGCTCAAGCTGCCATTTCCCTGGAAAATGCCCAACTTTATGAGCGATCGCAGCAATATGCCCAACAATTAGAACAGGCATTAAACAATCTGCAAAATGCCCAACTCCAAATAGTCCAAAGTGAAAAAATGTCTGCACTCGGTAACTTAGTCGCCGGTGTCGCTCACGAAATCAACAATCCCGTCGGCTGCATTACTGGCAACGTTTGTGCTGTCCAAGATTCCATCAATGACCTATTTGGACTGATTGACCTCTACAACGATAAATTCCCCCAACCTGGGACTGAGATTGAAGAAGAATTAGAGACAATCGACCTGGAATATTTACGGGATGATTTACCCAAATTAATCAGAGCGATGAAAGATGGTGGCGATCGCATCAAGTCTATCAGTAAGAGTCTCCGTACTTTCTCCCGTGCTGATAGCGACCAAAAACAAATCTTCAATCTCCACGAAGGGATTGATAGCACCATCTTGATTTTACGCCATCGTCTCAAAGCTTCGGAGACTCGTCCAGCCATTGAAGTTGTCACCAACTATGGTAATTTACCTCCAGTAGAATGCTTTCCTGGGCAACTAAATCAGGTATTTATGAATATTTTGGCTAATGCTATTGATGCCTTGGATGAATCTAATACCGGACGCAGTTTTGAGAAAATTAAAACAAATCCTAACTGCATTACAATTACAACCTCAGTCGAAAATGATTTAGTTAAAATTACCATTGCTGATAATGGTCAGGGGATGAATGAATCAGTCAAACAAAAAATCTTTGACCATTTATTTACTACAAAAGGTGTCGGAAAAGGGACGGGATTAGGATTAGCGATCGCTCGGCAAATCGTTGAAGAAACCCACGGCGGAAAATTGAGCTTTAACTCAGTTATGGGTCAGGGTACAGAATTTGTAATTGAAATTCCGGTATAATTATTTTTGGCTCTTTTTGGTAAAAGAATTGAGGTATCTGGGAATACTAAATCTGAAAGTCTTAAAGATTTAGTAGTATGCTTCACACTATTGTCAGTATTCCCGGATATCGGATCGGTGAAGAACTCTACAACGGTTCTAGAACCTTAGTTTATCGAGGGTATCGAGAAAATGACTCATTACCCGTAGTGATTAAACTGCTGAAAAATCCATATCCTACTTTTAGCGAACTTTTGCAGTTTCGCAATCAATACACCATTGCCAAAAATCTTAACTCACCCTTAATTATCCAAACCTATAGCCTAGAACCCTATCAAAATGGCTATGCGCTGGTGATGGAAGACTTTGGAGGGATTTCTCTCAAAGATTATTTTGCTGGTGTAGAGGCGCGATATATTGCCTCTGGTCAAGAGTTTTTAGAGATAGCGATCGCACTTTGCAACACCTTAGATATACTCTACCGCGATTGCATTATTCATAAAGATATTAAACCCGCGAATATTTTAATTAATCCAGAAACCAAACAAGTTAAATTAATTGACTTTAGTATTGCATCCCTCTTACCACGAGAAACTCAAACACTCATCAGTCCTAATATGTTACAGGGGACACTTAGTTATATTTCTCCTGAACAAACAGGAAGAATGAATCGCGGCATTGATTACCGTACTGACTTCTATTCTTTGGGTATAACTTTCTATGAATTACTTACAGGAGAGTTACCCTTTCAATCAAATGATGTGATGGAGTTAGTGCATTGTCATATCGCTAAAGCAGCATCCAATTTAAGGGAAATAGGGAAAGGGGGAAAGGGAAGAGAGATTCCCCAAGTTCTTTGCGATCTTGTCAGCAAATTAATGGCTAAAAATCCTGAAGACCGCTATCAAAATGCATTAGGAATTAAATTTGATTTAGAAAATTGTTTAACTCAACTCCAAGAAACTGGTAAGATTGAGAACTTTAAAATTGCCCAAAGGGATGTGTGCGATCGCTTTATTATTCCCGATAAACTCTATGGACGAGAACCCGAAGTATCAACCCTACTTCAAGCATTTGAAAGAGTTAGTCTTGGTGCAACTGAGATAATGTTAGTAGCTGGTTTTTCGGGTATTGGTAAAACTGCGGTGGTGAACGAAGTTCATAAACCTATTGTTCGGCAACGCGGTTATTTTATCAAAGGCAAATATGACCAATTTCAGCGAAATATTCCCTTTTCGGCATTTGTGCAAGCATTCCGGGATTTAATGGCACAATTATTAACAGAAAGCGATGCTCAGATCCAGCAATTTAAAACCAAGATTTTAGAAGCTGTTGGTGATAATGGACAAGTAATTATTGAAGTCATCCCGGAATTAGAACGAATTATTGGTCAACAACCACCTACTACAGAATTATCAGGAACTGCGGCACGAAATCGATTTAATTTATTATTTCAAAAGTTTACTCAAGTCTTTGCTACTGAGGCGCATCCATTAGTGATGTTTTTAGATGACTTGCAATGGGCTGATTCGGCATCACTGATGTTAATGCAGTTATTGATGGCTGATACAGGTTATCTCTTTTTAATTGGTGCTTATCGTGATAACGAAGTCAACCCAACACATCCGCTAATCTTGGCTTTGAATGATATCCAAAAAACACAGGCCATTATTAATACGATTACTTTAGCACCGCTAAGTCAAATCCAAGTGAATCAGTTAGTGGCTGACACACTTAAATGTGGAGAAAGTTCGGCATTACCTATTTCTCTACTGATATCTCAAAAGACTGAAGGCAATCCGTTTTTTGCTATCCAGTTTCTTAAGGCATTACATCAAAATGGGTTTATTCAATTCATCCCTCCAACCTTGCCAGGGGAAACTACAGGAACTTGGCAATGCGATTTGACGCAAATAAATCAGCAAGCAATTACAGACAATATTGTTCATTTTATGGCATTTCAATTACGAAATTTTCCTCAATCAACTCAATATCTGTTGCAATTAGCTGCTTGTATTGGCAATCAGTTTGATTTAGCAACTTTGGCGATTGTTTCGGAACAATCAGAAATTGAAACGGCTGCTAATTTATGGAAATCTTTACAAGAAGGGTTGATTTTACCTATTAGTGATATTTATAAGTTTTATCAGGGAGAAGATTCCGATCGATTGGCGCTGTCAAATGAAAATACTAATAAAAAATTAGCGAAGTATAGATTCTTGCATGACAGGGTGCAACAAGCTGCCTATTCTCTAATCCCCGATCGCCAAAAACAAGCAACTCATCTCAAAATTGGCGAATTACTTCTACAAAATTCCTCTCAAATACAACGAGAGGAAAAACTGTTTGATATTGTTGGACATTTAAATTTAGGGCAAGAATTAATTACCCAATCAAGCGATCGCCTTGCATTAGCTAAACTGAATTTGCAAGCGGGAGTGAAGGCGAGAAACTCCACAGCTTACGCAGCAGCGAGGGTTTATTTACAAACGGGAATTAAGCTACTGGAGACAAACTGCTGGCAAGATCGGTATGAATTGACTTTGAATCTGTATGTTGCAGCTGTGGAAATTGCCTATTTGAATGGTGACTATGAAGGCATGGAACAGCTAGCAGCCTTGGTATTGCAGCAGGCGCAGACAATTTTCGACAAAGTGAAAATTTACGAAATTCAAATCCCGGTACAAACGGCTTGCAGCCAAATATTAAAAGCGATCGCTGTGGGAAGAGAAGCACTGAGTCAACTAGGAGTGGATCTCCCAAATGCAATCGATGAAGCTCAAGTAGGTAAAGTTCTAGAAGATATTGCAAGCCTTGAAAATGGGAACAATCCGTCTGCCTTGGTTAATTTACCTACAATGAGCGATCGCACCGCCCAAGCCGCAATGCAACTATTAGGAATCTTGTTTCCACCAGCGATTCAGGGAATGCCAGAGTTACTGCCCCTCTTGAGTGCAACTATGGTGAAGTTATCGCTCCAGTTTGGGAATGCACCCATCTCAATGGTCGGATATGCGATTCATGGAATGGTACTGTGTGCCTTTTTCGGCGAAGTTGAAACAGGTTACGAGTTTGGTAAATTAGCGCTTTCGTTGCTGGAACGGTTGAACGATCGAACAAGAAAGTCATTCACTCTCAACCTGTTTGGGGCTTTCATTCAACATCGCCAGGAAGCACTTAGAGCAGCGATACCGATGCTCAAAGATGGCTACATAGCTGGCGTGGAAACAGGCGATTTTCTCAACGCTGGCTACAACATGGTAGCTTCCATGAATAGTTCGCTTTTCGCAGGTGTAGACCTAGACATTTTGGCATCCGAATTGGCTGCTTACAATAGTGCCCTAACTCAGATGAAACAAGATTCGGCGCATATTCATTTGAACATAACGGGGCAAGTGGTACAGCATCTAAGAGAAACGGTGAGCCAAGCAGATTGCTTAATTGGCACTGCCTACAATGAAACATTAATGCTGCCGAAGCACAGACAGGATAACGAACTCACGCCTATTGCCATTGTCTACATCTACAAATTGATGCTTGCCTACTACTTTGGCAATTATCATGCTGGCCTCGACTACATCACCCAAGTGAAGTCCTATTTAACGGCAGTATCAGGATTAGTTTTTATTCCCATTTTCCATTTTTATGCTGCACTAACGCACCTGGCACTCATCCTCGACCAGCCAGAATCGGAACAAGCCGAAATGCTTGCTGTTGCCATCACTCATCAAACCACCCTACATAAATGGGCACAAAATGCGCCCATGAATTATCTGCATAAATGGCATATAGTTGAGGCTGAAAAACAACGAGTGTTGGGCAATAAAGCCGAAGCACTCGAACATTACGATCGCGCCATCTCCCTCGCCAAAGAAAACCGTTACATCCAAGAAGAAGCACTTAGCAACGAGCTAGCAGCCAAATTTTACCTAGACTGGGGCAAAGAAAAAGTTGCTCAGGCATATATGCAGCAAGCATATTACTCCTACGCTCACTGGGGTGCAAAAGCCAAAGTAGAAGATTTAGAAAAACGCTATCCCCTGCTACTCCAACCCATTCTGCAACAGCAACGAATCAACCTCAACCCCTCAGAAACTATTGCTTTTCGTGGAACTTCTTCTTCCACTCGCACTACTAGCGCTGGCAGCACCAGTATTTCGGACGTTCTAGATTTTACCTCTGTCCTCAAAGCGGCTCAAGCTCTTTCCAGTTCTCTAGAATTAAATCAACTTATTGCCAGCCTCACCCGGATTATCCTAGAAAACTCTGGCGCGAAGAAATCTGCACTAATTCTTCCCCAAGATGACACTTGGCAAGTACGAGCAATTACCTTTATTGAGGATGAGGAAATACAAACTATCCTCAAATCGCAATTACTAGACAATTGTCAAGATATTCCTGTAAATATTATCCATTATGTCAAAAATACCAAGCAAACAGTTGTTATAGATAATTGTCAAACAGATATTCCTGGGGTAATTGGGGAATATATGTTGCAACATCAACCCCAGAGTGTGTTATGTACCCCGATTATTAATCAAGGACATTTGGTGGGGATTGTTTACCTAGAAAATCAACTGACTCAAGGAGTATTTACTAGCGATCGCCTTTCTGTGTTAAATCTCCTCTGCACTCAAGCGGCGATTTCTTTGGAAAATGCCCAATTATATAATCATCTCCAGGAGCGAGGAAAGTTCCTCAGTAGTATTTACGAAGGTGTCGGCTGTCTGATCTTTGTAACTGATATCCGGGCTAATGGTAGGTTTGAGTACACAGGATGGAGTAAATCTTGCGAATTAGCGAGTGGTATACCTGCTTCGGAAGTGCTGGGTAAAACTCCGCAAGAAATAAATCCTAATGAAGGTGCAGCAGTCGAGCAAAAATATCTGCATTGTTTCCAAACCGGAATAACCATCACTTATGAAGAATGTCTAACATTTAATGACCAGATAACTTGGTGGTTAACCACAATCAGTCCATTAAAAGATGAGATAGGCAAAGTTTATCGCATAGTCGGGACAACTATTAATATTAGCGATCGCAAACAAGCCGAAGCAGCGGTAACAGCAAAATCCCAAGCACTCGGAACAGCTTTAGAAGATTTACAACAAGCACAATTAAAAATGGTTCAGAGCGAGAAAATGTCTGCATTGGGTAATTTAGTTGCAGGGGTAGCCCATGAAATGAATAATCCTTTGGGCTTTATTTCTGCCAGCCTCAAACAAACTCAACCCACCATTGCCGATCTTGTTGAACACTTAAAACTATATCAAGAAAGTCTCCCCCATCCGGGCGATAAAATTATTGATCATGCTGAAGAAATAGACTTAAATTATACCTTAGAAGATTTACCAAAAATTATTAATTCAATGGTGATGGCGTGCGATCGCCTAAAAAATATCAGCACTAGTTTAAGAACTTTTTCCCGTGGTGACAAAGATTACAAAGTGCCGTTTAATATCCACGAAGGTATCGAAAGTACGATTTTAATTCTTAAACATCGCCTCAAAGAAAACGATCTACGCCCAGCAATTGAAGTTATAAGCAAATATGGAAGTTTGCCAAAAATAGAATGCTTTCCTGGACAATTAAATCAGGTATTTATGAATATCATTGCTAATGCAATTGATGCTCTGGAAGAAGCAAATACTGGGCGAAGTTTTGAGGAAATTAAGTCTAATCCTAACCGAATTACAATTAAAACCTCCCTGGAAAATAAAGGTGTGAAAATTTCTATTGCTGATAATGGCAAGGGAATGAGTGAAGAAGTAAAAGAAAAGATTTTTGACCACTTATTTACGACAAAAGCTGTAGGGAAAGGTACAGGATTAGGATTAGCGATCGCGCGTCAGATTGTCACAGAGAAACATGGAGGAGCGATCGAGGTAGATTCTAGACCAGGCGAAGGTACTGAATTTGCAATCCAGCTACCGATTTAGCATATCCACACGAACTTTCTGGAAATATTCAGCCTAAACACTAATCTCTTTGACTCCATGCTTACCCAATTTAGACAAACCCTTCAGAAACAGTGGTATATCCGTTTCGTTAAGAATCGCCCTAGCTCACTTACCTACAAAACACTAATAAATATGGCATTGCGAGTAACGGTAGTGGTACTCGTCTCTGCTGGGGTGAGCTATATCCATGTCATATCCCGTTTGGAAGCCCAGACCCAAGTCCAGCTAGAAAAGTACATCAGGGGACGGGGAGAGCAAGAAAGCGGCATCTTTAAACTCGCACAGGATAACCTCACTTTGCTGCGCGATCGCCTTTTGCAAGAATTCAAGCAACCCCCTAATGATTTCCAGGCTGAATTTGAGCGGCAATATTTTTCCTGGAACGATGGTACTAAACGCAATTTTCCCCAAAATCGACCGCGCAAAGACTTTGATTCTACTCGATATGCCGGCTCGTTCATTGGTCAAAATGTGCAAATTACTAAAGAACTAAAGCAGCAATTACTAACGGCTAACACGCTAATTAGTGCCTACGGTTCTGCTTGGTCCAATCAGTTTGTTGATACTTATTTCGTGAGACGTGAAAATGCAACGACAACCTATTGGAAAGGTGTGCCGATCTTGTTGGAAACACCGCCTGATTTCTATATGCCGAAAGAGGAATTTTTCTATATTGCCGATCCTCAGCATAACCCGTCTCGATCGACGAAGTGGACAGGGGTTTATCTCGATCTCAGTGTAAAAGTCTGGATGATTTCAGCAAGTGTACCTGTCTATGAGGGCGATCGCTTCTTGGGCGTTGTAGGACACGATGTGGTCTTAACCGATTTGATGGAGCATACGATCCAGGATCAATTACCAGGTACTTACAATCTAATTTTTCGCTCAGACGGTCGTTTAATTGTCCATCCCGACCGGACTGCCCAAATTCAGGAAGCTCAAGGTCAATTAAAAATCGATACAATCAACGATCCTCATCTCAACCGCATTTTTCAGCTAGTGACAAACGCTCAACCAAAAACCCACGTCCTGGAAAATAGCCAAGACCGTGAATACTTAGCAGTGACTCGCTTACAAGGCCCAGATTGGTATTTTGTCACAGTCTATCCCAAATCACTGCTATCGGGGGAAGCATGGGATATGGCTCAGTTTATTTTAATTTCTGGTGCAGTAGCCCTGCTGGTTGAAGTGTTGTTGCTCTTGTCGGTATTGCACCAACAAATCGCTAAACCCCTCCAGCAATTAACTGCCGCTAGTAACCAACTTGCTGACGGTGACTTTGCGATCGCTCTCGATACCACGCGACAGGATGAATTGGGAGGACTGGCCAGTTCTTTCAACAGTATGGCAAGTCAGTTAAAGACTTCTTTCATTCAATTAGAACAGGTAAATAATGCGTTAGAGCTACGGGTTGAGGAGCGGACAACAACGTTACAAAAAACACTTGAAGAATTACGTCGGACTCAAGCCCAGATGATCCAGAGTGAAAAAATGTCAGCCTTGGGGCAACTGGTGGCAGGTGTGGCACATGAGATTAATAATCCTGTTAACTTCATTCACGGCAATCTTACCCATATAGAAAATTACGCCCAAGATTTATTGGAATTTATCCAACTGTATCAGTATCACTATCCTAATCCAGTGGCTGAAATTCAAATTGAGGCGAAAGAGTTGGATCTGGAGTTTATTCGAGATGATTTACCCAAGATGCTCTCTTCGATGAAAGTTGGCACTAATCGCATTCGGGAAATTGTGCGATCGCTCCGCAATTTCTCCCGTTTAGATGAAGCTGAATTTAAGGCGGTTGATATTCATGAAGGCATTGATAGTACTTTATTAATTTTGCAGCATCGTCTGAAAGAGCAACCGCAACGTCCAGCAATAGAAGTGATAAAAAACTATGGTAATTTGCCTCTAGCGGTCTGCTACCCCGGTCAACTCAATCAGGTATTTATGAATATTCTATCTAATGCTATTGATGCCTTAGAAAATGCAAATCAGCAGCGCCCGCCTACAGAAGTTATTTCCCATCCCAACACAATTTGGATTCAAACTCAGTTGGGATCAGAAAAGGAAATCATGATTTCCATCACAGATAATGGTCTTGGAATTACAGATACAGTTCTCAAAAGGTTATTCGATCCTTTTTTCACAACTAAAGATGTAGGTAAAGGATCTGGATTAGGTTTAACTATCAGCTATCAAATTGTGACTGAATTGCATCAAGGTAAACTTGATTGTAATTCCACACTAGGAAAGGGTACAGAATTTGTTGTCACCCTACCAATAAAAGCTAATTTCATGATTTGATGATTGCTTCGCGTTTGTAGGAAGTGTTTCCAAAGTAAGTCTTTTATTCGCGGTAATTATATTTAATAGTTTTTACCTCCAGAATTCCTCTAAATGTTGTTTTGCTATAAAAACAGGGAATTATTAAACAGGTAAATTAGCAGCACTTTGGATATTTTCTAATATTAAGTCAGGGCTACTACGTTTAATCAAGCCAGTTAAAACTTTGCCAGGGCCAATTTCTATTACTCGCTGGATACCGTTGGCTGGTAATTGCAGAGAAATTTCTCGCCATCTTACAGAACCAGTCATTTGTTTGTTTAAACGTTCCTTTAAAATCTCGGCATCAATAGATGGAATTGGTTCGACATTAGATAACACTGGTACAGTAGCTGGTTGAAATTCTACAGATTCTAAAATGTCTTGGAATTGGGCAGCCGCAGGCGCGATTAAATGTGAGTGAAATGCTCCAGAAACTTTTAAAGGAATAGCACGCTTGGCTTTAACTTGAGTCATCACCGCTTGTACAGCCTCAGTCGTGCCTGAAATTACTACCTGAGCCGAACTATTATCATTTGCTATTACTACATCAGGGGTTTCGGCAATGACTTTTTCCAACTGTTCGCGGTCAAAATTCATCAAAGCCGCCATCATCCCACCGACAGCATTATCCATGAGTTCTGCACGACGCTTTACTAGATATAAACCAGCCGACCACTCAAAGACACCCGCTACATACAGGGCAGAATATTCTCCCAGACTGTGACCAGCAACTAAATCTGGCTGGTGTCCTCGTTCTCGCAGAAGATCGGCAAGGATGCTTTCTACCACATAAAGAATGGGCTGAGTATATAGCGTCTGTGATAACTTTGCTTCTTCCTTTTGACAGATTTCGGTTACAGACCAGCCCAAAATTTCCTCGGCTTGGGCAAATTTGTCTTTAGCGGAAGGTATATCTAATAAATCTATTCCCATTCCCAATGTTTGAGAACCTTGTCCGGGAAACACCCATGCAGTTTTAGTCATTAGTCATTAGTCATTGGTCATTGGTCATTAGTCATTGGTCATTGGTCATTGGTCATCGATCGTTAAAAAAGGACAAATGACTAATGACAAAGGACAAAATATTTATCTTCCCCATTGAAAAATTGCCGCGCCCCAGGTAAGACCGGCACCAAAACCGGATGTAGCAATGATCTCATTGGGTTTAATTTTACCTTGTCGTACTGCTTCATCCAAAGCTAAAGGAATGGAAGCAGCTGAGGTATTACCATACTGGGCAAGATTACTTATAACTTTATGTTCTGGAATATTCAGGCGTTGGGCAACGGCATCGATAATGCGCTGATTGGCCTGATGTAAGATTAGCCAATCTATTTGGTCAACGCTCAGGTTAGCTTGAAATAAGGCTTTATCAATAATTTCTGGCACTTTTTGCACAGCAAAGCGGTAGACTTCTTTGCCGTTCATAGTAATAGGTTGATAAGTGCCTTTAGTAATATTTACACCGGGGAGCAATTCTTGGGAAGCGCCTGTATAAGCAAGATTGAGGTGATGGTTTTGAGTGCCATCACTTTTAAGGGCAAATCCTAATAAGCGATCGCTTTTGTCTGCCTGCAATACTACTGCGCCCGCACCATCACCGAATAATACACAAGTGCGCCGATCTTCCCAATCCACCCAGCGAGAGAGGATATCTGCCCCGATCAAAAGTACATTTTTATATACACCTGTTCTAATGTATTGGGCTGCTGTAACCAGACCAAACACGAAGCCAGAGCAGGCTGCTGTCAAGTCAAAGGCTACTGCGTTGGTGGCTCCTAATTGAGCCTGTACTTTACAAGCACTACCAAATAAATCGTCAGGGGTGGAAGTCGCTAGCAATATCAGGTCTAGCTCTTCTGGTCTAATTCCCGAAGCTGCGATCGCTTGAATGCTGGCGGCAGTAGCGAGTCCACTTAGGGACTCAGATGGTGTGGCTAATCTTCGTTGACGAATTCCCGTTCTCGTTGCAATCCACTCATCTGATGTTTCAACTAGTTCAGTCAATATCTCATTGTGTAGGGAAGTTGCGGGTACTGCCGAGCCACTTCCGGTAATTGCTACGCCTAAGTTTTGCACTCCTAATCTCCCAAGCTATCAGCTTTTGTCCTTTGTCAGTTGTCCTTTGTCATTTGTCCTGTGTCAGTTGTCCTGTGTCAGTTGTCCTTTGTCGTTTCCAAATGACCAATGACTAATGACTAATGACTAACCGCCCTCGCGCTCTAGGATATATTGGGACTGAATTCGTTGTATTACCTGGTTGTCAACGGCTTCTTTAGCCATGCGAATTGCATTAAAAACTGAAGGTGCTTGTGAGCTACCATGACCGATAAAACAAACTCCTGCCACGCCTAAGAGCAAAGCACCACCATGTTCTGCATGATCCATTCGCTGCTTAACTCGCTTCAGGTTTGGTTTTAAGATTGCTGAACCAATTTGACCATGCAATCCTTGGGGTAATTCTTCGCGCAGAATTTGCAGAATCACTTCTCCAACTGCTTCGGCAAATTTCAATAGTACATTGCCCACGAAGCCATCGCAGACAATAACATCAAAGTTACCGGAAAGCACATCACGCCCTTCGGCATTGCCAATAAAATTAATTTGGGAATTTTCGCGGAGCAGTTGGTGGGCGCGGACGGCTGCATCATTGCCCTTAGAGTCTTCTTCACCGATATTCAGCAAACCCACCTTCGGTTCATCTGTACCCAAGACATACTTACTGTAAGCCGATCCCATAACGCCAAACTGCTCTAAAAACTTGGGACGGCAATCTACATTAGCGCCAACATCAAGTACTAGCACTGGCTTACCAGCAATAATTGTGGGGAAAACTGTCCCGATCGCTGGGCGATCGATTCCTGGCAATCGTCCTAAGCGGAGCAAAGCAGATGCCATAGCTGCCCCAGAGTGTCCGGCAGAAAATACGGCATCTGCCTTTTGCTGCTTGACCAAATCCATCGCCACATTGATAGAAGCCTTCCGTTTGCGTCTAACTGCATTTAAAGGCTCCTCATCCATTGCGATCGCTTCTTCAGCAGTCACGATCTCTATCTGCCCTAGATTCGTTTTTGGCGGGAAGGCAGCTTCTATTTGTTGGGGATCGCCAACTAGTAATATATCTACACCCAATTCTTCCTTTGCTCGCAGTGCGCCAGCAACGATTTCACCGGGTGCGCGATCCCCTCCCATTGCGTCAATTGCGATCCGTACGCGAGTCGATCCCATTGCTCAGAGCTTTTAGAAACCTTATAAATTTTACCAGATGGCAATGCCCGAAAAAGCTTAACTTTCTGGCTGCCAAATTATTTCTGTTACTATTGCAACAATTTTTACTGGCAAGCTCAAGATAGCACGAATTGTTCGGTAGTAGGGAGTAGGGCATGGGGCATGGAGAAGAGACAAGGTAGAGAAGGAAGAGGGGGGGACAAGGGAGAGACTTGTTCAATATTCCCCCTTGTCGCCCTTGTCTCCCCTGCCCTACTCCTTATTCCCCACTTCCCAGCACCCAATCAACTAGTGTCCGAACGCCGTAGCCGGTTGCCCCTGCGCTGTTGTAGCCATTTTCTTTATCTGTCCACACGGGGCCAGCAATATCTATATGCGCCCAAGGTGTCTCTTTGATGAATTGTTTCAGGAAAAGTGCAGCAGTAATAGCACCACCTGGGCGCGGCCCTGTATTTTTCATGTCCGCGATGCCAGACTTTAGCCCTTCAAAATATTTTTCTTCCATTGGCATCCGCCAAATCTTTTCCCCTGAAGTTTGGGCAGCTTTCTCGATTTGGGAAGCTACACCATCATCGGGAGTGTACAAACCAGCAATATCTTCACCCAAGGCAATGACATTAGCACCGGTTAGGGTAGCTAAATCCACGATCGCATCCAACCCTAATTTGTCGGCATAAACCAAGGCATCTGCTAAGGTTAAACGTCCTTCAGCGTCGGTGTTGTTCACTTCGATTGTTTTGCCGTTTGATGCTGTGAGAATATCTCCAGGGTGCATGGCGTGACCGCTAATCATGTTTTCAGCTACCGCCGAGATAAAGTGAACTTCAACATCTGGCTTAATTTGAGCAATTGCTTTTGCCGCGCCCAAGGTAGCAGCTGCGCCACCCATATCCATTTTCATGGTTTCGATGCCACTACCAGCACCTTTAATATTGAGTCCGCCGGAATCGAAGGTTACACCTTTACCAATAATTGCTAGTTTCTTTTTCGGTGTACCTTCTGGTTTGTAAGTCAGGTGAATGAATTTAGGTGGCAACTCGGAACCTTGCGATACTCCCAAAAAAGCACCCATACCCAACTTTTCACAGTCTTCTTTTTCTAGAATCTCTACTTGTAAACCGTACTCCTTTGCGATCGCTTGAGCAGTTTCTGCCAAAGTAATTGGTGTGACTGCGTTGGCTGGCGCTGCTACTAACTGCCGTGCCAAATTTACCCCAGAAACGATTTGATTGGCGCGGCTAATGGCGGCTTCTTGTCCACCGAAACCTAGTAAATCTACGCTTTCTATTTGCGATCCTTTCTCTTCTGGTTCTGATTTAAAGCGAATATCTTGGTAAAGTGCTAATTCCACACCTTCTGCGATCGCTTGGGCACTGGCCGCTGGATCGTTATTCCATAATGGAAAACTAAATCCCAGAATTTTGCTTTTTTGCTTTTTTCCTACCCTAGCTACAGCAGCAGCAGCACGTCGCAGAGTGTCGAGTTGTAGTGCATCTGGTTTACCTAATCCTACTACAATCAATTTCCGCACTGGGCTACCAGCATTTACACGGGTGAAGATTGTAGTGTTGGCTTTACCTTTAAATTCTTCTTCTGCAATCAGTTCTTTTAATACCCCGGAAAACTTTTGATCTAAAGTTGCCAGTTCTCCAGTTAACTCGACTGCATCTTCAAATAATCCAATTGCCAAACTATCGCCTGCCCACTCTAGCAAAGGCTTGTCACTAGGTTGAATTGTCATTTTGGGATTTTGTGTAAATATTCCTTCCTGTACCAGTATTGCTCAAAATTATTGTTTCAGGATGAGGATAATTGGGAATTGTCCATACTAATCATGGGGGAAGTCTGAGTTGAAAAGCTGGTAACTTTCATCTTCTTACTTCTCTTGCCTTTTTTTCTAATTTATATTAGGCGTGAGTTAGGAATTAATATCTTTACAACTCCTAACTCCTAACTCATAACTTATAACTTCTAGAGTTCCGCCCGAATAGTAAAAGCATAATCTCCTCCAGGCTCTAGCTGATAATCTTGTTGCTCCAAAAATCGACCAAGGGGTTCTTTGATTAAAGCGCGGCCTTGGGAAGGCTTGACGGCAAGTTCTCCTCGGCGAAAATGCCACTGGAAATGCCACTCAAACTCACCTGCACTCACTTCACCCTCAAGGAAGCCGTGTTGCCAGGATTGGCGAGTGATTCTGACATGGGCAATGGTTTCTGGCAGTCGTCTTTTCGCACTCACAATGCTTTATATCAAGTGTAGAATAGCAGCCGTTTGTGTAGGCTTCTTATTTTATTTACCAAACATAGCTTAAATAGACAAACTGACAAAATGAGTATTTGTAGTTGAGCTAGAAGAACTCAGGAGTCAGAAGCCAGAATGGCAAGTGTGCCAGTAGAAAGCTGATGTGCTAAGGATGTATTTTCTTAAAATGTATCTAAGCTGAGAACGATTATGGCGCAGTAATTACCGCTACTGGGCAATGGGCTTTACTTAGAATTACATCCACTCTGTGACCGAAGAAAACGCGGCCCGTAACCATTCGGATATTACTCCCTAGAATAATTAGGTCAACTTCCTCGGCTTGGGCAAACTTGAGAATTTCCTTTTCTGGGCTGTTTCCTTGAAGAATATAGGTTTTCACATCAGCATCCAGATTGCGGCCAATTGCTGCTTGCTGTTCGAGCAGATCGCGAGCAATTTCCTTTGCTGGAGCTAGCGATCGCTGCTCGTAAAGAATATACTCAACCTGGGGCAAATTAATCACGTTTACAATCATTACTAATGCTCCGGTCTGAGCAGCGATCGTACTTGCCATCTCTACAGCGTTTTTGCTATATTCTGTCCCCACCGTTGGCACTAGAATCTTTGTCAGCTTTTGTTGAGCAATTTTGCATATCTCGCCTTTGGGTTGGGGTAAATGCGACTTTACTACCATCGTTGCACATGGCGCTTCTTGTACTACCCGATCTACAAGCAAATTGAACAATTTTTTCTGAGGGCGCATCTGTTCAGAAGCTCCCAATACGATCAAGTCATAGTTTTTGTTTGCTTCATTCAGAATTACTTCTGCTTTACTACGCCCAGACTCCGTTTTTGCTTGCAGAGTTGTATCAGCAGGTAGCTGCATTTCCTCAGCGATAGAAGCCAGAGCTTCCTCGGCAGCCGTATCTTTAACCTGGGTTGCCGTCCGGCGGGCTTTTTTTTGGGGCTGCTTGTCACTCAGGGCATATAGAGATGTCACTTCTATGGAGTTTTGGTGAGCCATGTAACCAACTAGTTGCGCTGCGAGTTGGATGTTGGGGCCACCACTAGTAGGTATCAGAACACGCTGAATCTGTTTAATAAAGCTGCGGCTATCTTGTTCTTCTTGTTCCAAACGTTGCGCTTCCTCGTCACTCATCACCACGTTCGACAAACACCAGCGCAAAAGGGGTGGAGCCATTAGGGAAGTGACGATCGCCACCATCACAATAATCGAGTACATCTGGGGATTCAGCACTCCCAAAGATAAACCAATGGTAGCAACGACAATTTCCATCGCCCCGCGAGCATTCATCCCGGAACCCATCGCTAAACCTTCCCAATGACTCAAGCCGCCGACACGAGAACCAATGTAAGCTCCTGTAAATTTGCCAACACAGGCAACAACAAGAACAATTAAGCCAAATATCAACGTCTGGGGTACTAACAGAGTTAGTAGATTAACTTTCAAGCCAGCTGAAGCAAAAAAAATGGGTGCTAGAAAAGCTGCTGTGAATACTTCTAGCAGATGTCCAGCTTCATTACTAAAGCGGCGAGATTGACCAGCTAGAATTCCCAGCACAAAAGCACCTAATGCTGCTTCCAGACCTAATGCGTGGGTAAGTGCTGCTGCCGAGAGCGAAAGAATTAGCACAGCCGATATACTAGCGGAGATACCGCCAACGTAGTCATCAACCCACCGCAAAATCTGGTCTACAATGGTACGCCCAATTGTGAAAGCGATCGCTAAAAACAATATAGCTGCACTTACGGAGTGGAAAATTGTCCCAAAGTCAAATTTGCCGCTACTAGCTAGACCTGAAACCACAGAAAGTAAAATCCAGCCAATGGTGTCGTCAGTCATCCCAGCCGCTAAGGTAACTTGACCAATGTCACGGCGAATCAGGTTTAAGTCCATCAGCACTTTAGCAATCACTGGTACTGCCGAAATACTCATTGCTGTGGCAATAAATAAACTGAATACCAGTCGCTTTTCTGGATCGGCTAAAAAACTATCTGGCAATAGCCAGCCCAGTCCAAATCCGGTGATAAACGGAACAATAATTCCGCCGAGTGAAATCAGCAGAGCCGTTTTACCCTTACGAAGAATCAGCTTTAGATCCGTCTCCAAGCCAGTTACAATCAGCAAAAATAACACGCCTAACCAAGAAATCACCGAAAGTAAATTAGACTGTTCTTGACTTTTGGGAAAGATCAGCGCCTGTAAATCTGGAAGGAGTAAACCAAATAGAGAAGGGCCCAGCAACACACCCGCCAGTAATTCCCCAACGACAGGTGGGAGGTTAATCCGGCGCATCAACTCACCTAATCCCCGCGCTACCAGAAGCAATAGTGACAGTTGTACTAGCACCAACAGCAACTCATGATGACCGAGAGGTTTAATTAAACCGTCACCTGCTACTTTCTGTGCAGCGAGTACAGGCACTAACATTAGGGACAGGTTTTGCATATAAGCGTCCAAAGCTTGGATTAGAAGTTTTTAAAGGGGCTGTTCAAGTAAATCCTGAAAATGTTTACTTCCACATCGGCCTATGAGATTAAACTGTCATTATCCTTAAAATTCTCTTAGTTGCTGTTTATAGCTATCCAGATCAGTCATAACCAAATGTCAAATTTTCTCCACTTTATAGTAACTTTTGTTGTGATGCTGAGTTGCTGGCTGCTGAATCCAACCCTGACAGCACAAGCCGCGACTGGTGCGATGTCTACGACGGGCTACGCCTACGCAGTTTACGAACAGCGTATTATCCATAGTCCAGATGGTATCGGCAAATATTACATGGGACGGGAAATCGCTAAAGTTATGGGATACACAGGCGCTGGCTGGCTAGAACGACAAAGCCGAGAGGTGGAGGAACAGCCAAGTAAAATAGTTAGCCTCCTTAACCTTCAATCTAACAATGTAGTGGCAGATATTGGTGCTGGTACAGGTTATTTAAGCTTTCGCATCGCCCCGTTATTAACAGATGGAAAGGTTTTGGCTGTGGATGTTCAGCCAGAAATGTTGGAAATAATTGAGTTGTTTAAAAAAGAGAAAAATATCACCAATGTCGATCCTGTTTTGGCAACCCTTAGTAACCCCAACTTACCATGTGAAAGTGTCGATTTGGCTTTGATGGTAGATGCTTACCATGAACTTGAGTATCCGCAAGAAGTGATGCAAGGAATTGTGAAAGCACTTAAACCTGGTGGTAAGGTAGTGCTGGTTGAGTACCGGGGTGAAAATCCTTTTATTATGATTAAAGGTTTGCACAAAATGACTCAAAAGCAAGTCCGTAAAGAAATGCAAGCTGTTGGTTTGGTTTGGCGCGAAACTAAAAACTTATTACCTCGACAGCATTTAATGATATTTGAGAAACCTGATTCTAGCGATGTTTTGACCAGATGAGGCTTGGACGGTACATCACAAGAAAAATATGTCCCAAGCCATAATAAAGTAAAACTCTTTGCCAGAGACGAAAATCATGGTCAAGCTATCACTCAAACAACGAATTCCTCCTTTAGAAAATGGAGATCGCCTCACTCGCTACGAATTTGAACGCCGCTATCAAGCAATGCCCCGTCATCAAAAGGCAGAATTAATTGAAGGAGTTGTATACTTGGCATCCCCATTACGCTTTGAAAGCCATGCTGAACCACATGGCCATACAATCACTTGGTTAGGAGTTTATGAAGTATCAACCCCTGGTGTGAGATTGGGAATTGAGCCAACAGTCCGCTTAGATCGAGACAATGAACCACAACCTGATGGAGTGCTATTAATAACGCCAACATCTCAAGGACAATCTCGTTTGAGTGATGATGATTACATCGAAGGTGCGCCAGAACTCGTAATAGAGATAGCAGCTAGCAGTGTTGCTATTGATTTACATGACAAGAAAAAAGTCTATGGTCGGAATGGGGCAAAAGAATACATTATTTGGCAAATATTTGAAAATAAATTAGATTGGTTTCGCCTGCAACAAGGAGAATATGTTTCCTTAGAAGTGGATGCAGATGGAATTATCAAAAGTCAAGTATTTCCTGGTTTGTGGTTGTCAATGTCAGATTTACTTGCTGGGAATATGCAGCAAGTATTAGCTGTATTGCAGTTGGGATTAAATTCGCCAGAACATCAAATATTTGTTCAGAAATTATCTGGTGAATGAAGATAGTTGCACAAATACATGACAAATAAAATTATGCCAAACACGTCTAAATTCCTCTTGTTCACAACCAAGATTAAGAAGCAACGAAAAAACGTATCGATGAATATAAACTATCTAAAGCTTAAGTAGGTGGGTGAGAAAATTTATAACTATGTCATTGCGAACGCAACGAAGTGGAGTGAAGCAATCACAAGGTTTTCACCGCTTTTACTTTTCGTTACATAGTTATATTTATTTGTGCATGCCTACTTAATTCGACCAGAAGAATTATTGAAAAAGTTGCAGTCAATAATGGATTACTGACATCAGTCGATTTTTTGGGGAATGAGACTGGCGTTTTTGGTTGTACTATCCCAAACAATCCAGCTAAGAGAATTATCTAAATCATCGGGGCTATTTGAAACTTTAAAATATAGCTTTTCTTCGCGCTTTCTTTCAATAGCAAAGTCGGCATTTTGAGCATAAACGACTATAAAACCTTTTTCTCGCAAACAATACATCGCCCAGGCTTTCAATGATTGCTTGTATGGTTCGTGTGGAATTGGCGGTTTTGCGATCGCGTCTTCAATTACTTTAAAGATTTGTGTAAGTTTTGCAGTCATAGTAGAGATTTTTGTTATTAGTCCTAAGTTAACTAGCTTCTGGATCGCAACGAATTTCAATCATAAAGCCATCTGGATCGTAAAAATACACACCTCTACCAGTAGGGCGCGTAATTGGACCATGTGCGATCGCTATTTTATTTTCCCCGATGACTGCCACCGCGCGATCGAATAACTGCGGATCGATATCAAAAGCCAGATGGTAGGCTCTGGTGAATGTCTTCTCTGGATTGGGATCTGGTGGTGATAATTCTGGTTCCCCAAATAAATCGAGTATCATCCCATCTGGGGTGATGAAGTTGGCTACTTTCCCTAATGCAACAAGTTCCGCCAGGGTTGCGGGTACTTCGTCGCCTGTGAGTTCGTGCAAACCCAAAATTGTGCCATAAAAGTAGCGGGAAGCTTGCATATTTTGGACGTTGAGGGCAATGTGATGCACTTTACGCAGATTTCCTGGCGCAAGTACACTGTTCGCAGATTGGGTGCTAGATAGCATAGTGGAACAAAATCTCAATACTTTAGATAGAAGCTGAACTTTTGATTTTAAGTTTACTATTCCTAATAAAAATCTATCATGCCATTTGATTATTCTTTAGACTTTAAAAATATTGATTTTCGCCAACATCGTGAGTTCTATCGTGTTGGCAAGGGTGAGCAGGGTGTACTTTTGGTTGAACCATATAAATCAGAAATTCTTCCCTACTGGCGCTTTAAAACTCCTGATATTGCTAGAGAATCGAGTGCAAAAATATACGATATGTTTCTTGATTATCTAGAACAAGATGATTTTGTCGGCGCAGATATGGCACGAAAGTTTATCCAAATGGGTTATACTCGCTCCCGCCGTTATGCTAATCATAAAAGCGGCAGAAAGTATAAACAAAATTCCGAAACTTGCGGTGACAAAAAAGAAATTCTTCCATACGAAGTAGACCAAGTTAAAGCGGAATCAGCAGCAATATTTAAAGCCAAGTGGATACAAGCAAAGACAAATAAGAAATACCAAGAGCTTTTAGCCAAGCATAAACAGATGTATGAGAGCAACTGAACTATGTAACTAAGTATACATATTTACTATAAATCGTCGCTACATAAACGTATAATACCAAGAGTTTGGGCGTTTTAGAGGTCATCCTTATCCAGTATGAGGTAATAACTCCTGTGCCTTTACCCTGCTAGCGATCGCTCCTAATTTAGCTACCTTTGCAAATCTTCACAAAGAAGGTTCTACTGACAGTGTTATTTAGATAGTTTTTCTTTGAAAATCCCTTGCTTACCCAGCTAAAAAAAGCTATCTCTGAATGCAAGTTGGTATCATTGTGCAAAACTACCCTAATCTGGTAGCGATCGAGTTACGATCTTGTCACACCCCTTTTTTTGATTTGAGAAGTCCTATTCCAGAATTTTCTGGTTAAAATAGTATATCTGTTCTACTCAAACTCCCAAACAACACTCCTTAAAACCATATATTTAGAGGCATTAGAGGCAGAAATGGCTATCAACACCGATACTTCCGGCAAGCAAAAAGCGCTGACTATGGTGCTAAACCAGATTGAGCGCAGCTTTGGTAAAGGAGCAATCATGCGCCTGGGTGATGCTACCCGGATGCGGGTGGAAACAATTTCCAGTGGAGCGCTGACTCTAGATTTAGCATTGGGCGGTGGTTTACCCAAGGGGCGGGTAATTGAAATTTATGGCCCAGAAAGTTCTGGTAAGACTACGGTAGCTTTACATGCCCTCGCCGAAGTGCAAAGAAATGGCGGTATTGCTGCTTTTGTTGATGCTGAACACGCTCTCGATCCCACTTATGCTGCGGCATTGGGTGTAGATATTGACAATTTGCTGATTTCCCAACCTGACACTGGCGAATCAGCTTTGGAAATTGTCGATCAGCTTGTTCGCTCTGCTGCGGTTGATATTGTAGTCATTGACTCAGTAGCAGCACTAGTTCCCCGCGCTGAAATTGAAGGCGATATGGGTGATATTCACGTTGGTTTACAAGCGCGGTTAATGAGCCAAGCTCTACGTAAAATAACGGGTAACATTGGTAAATCTGGTTGTACAGTAATTTTCATTAACCAGTTGCGGCAAAAAATCGGTGTTACTTACGGTAGCCCAGAAACCACAACTGGCGGTAACGCATTGAAATTTTACGCTTCGGTGCGCTTGGATATTCGCCGGATTCAAACCTTGAAAAAAGGTACAGATGAATTTGGTAATCGCGTTAAAGTCAAAGTAGCCAAAAACAAAGTAGCGCCACCTTTTAGGATTGCGGAATTTGACATTATTTTTGGTAAAGGAATTTCTACCTTGGGTTGTATTGTAGACTTGGCAGAAGAAACTTCCATTATTGTCCGCAAAGGAGCTTGGTATAGTTATAACGGCGATAACATCTCTCAAGGACGAGACAACGCCATTAAGTATCTAGAAGAAAAACCTGAATTTGCTGAGGAAATTAAGAAACTAGTGCGTGAAAAGCTAGATAAAGGCGCTGTTGTTTCTGCTAATTCCGTAGCGAAAGCCAGTGAAGAAGATGAAGAGGAAGAAGGCGACTTAGAGCCAGAAGAATAAGGGATGTGAATTTATTAATCTGCAATTTTGAATATTTAGTGGGTTATAAAGACAGCTAACCCACCTTTTGCAAGTTATTGATGTACAGCAAGCCTAACGAAATGATTGCTCTCCATGACGAGCAATCATTTTTATTACGTTTATGGTTGCAATCATCTAAAAATGTAAAACTAGGGCACAATATTCTTGTGTCCCTACAAATTGTATATCCTTCACGCAATTAAAAATTGCTATAATTTCTAATTTTTTAGCTGGGATATTATAGTATTTGTCTGCTAAAAAAACGGTCTAAAATTTCTGATTTCTGTTCTGAACTAAAGTTGTTATAGTCATGTTTAAACTTCTCAAATAGTGGGGATTTTCTGGAAACATCTAAATTTTGATCTGCTTTTTCAGGTATAGATATTTGTCTGTCAGGAGATAAAGTAAGTATTTCTAATTGTTCCTTCTTTTTCTGCACCAGTTGCATTAATAACTCCATTGCTACACCTGGCAAAATACGGTGAGTAGAATTCATAAAAAAATCAAAAGTCATGTTGCCTACACGGATGCGATCGCCATCTTTGAGCTCGATCGGCCCAAAAGCGCGATCGCCATTCACAAAGGAGCCATTGGTACTGTTGAAGTCTATAAAGTAGAAGCCTCGATCGTCAATATATTGAATAGCCGCGTGGCGACGAGACATATAATTATCAGCAATGCAAATACCACTATTGCGATTACGACCTATTGTCCATATCTGCTGTGGCTGTCGTAAACTTTGAGTATGATTGTCGCATAAGTTAGTCATCAAATAAACAGCAGCAGTATCCACTACACCATGTACGTAACATACCTTCATTTTCCTCAACGACGGTTGAGATAGGTTTTCTAGCTGAAGAATTTCATCTAGAAGACTGCTGTGGTGTTCATACAACTTGAGAAATACCTGATATAAAGTTAATCTCCGTTCTATTTCCGTTTGTGCAAAGTCAATCATGATACCTAAACCTTGTATTACCTGATTTCGGTTGTAAATATTCTGCTTCAGCCTATAATCAGGGATAATTAATTAATTAATTTTTCACTTCTCGTGTAATCTGAAAACTTGAGTTGCTTTAGAGCTTTAGATTCTACAGCTTTTAAGTACGAGATACCCTGTTGTTAATAGCAATCAAAAGCATGGAAATATCTATGAACAATGATTGTGATGCTTTATTGTAAATAACTATTTGTTATTTGTAACAGATAATAATCATAAAGAATTTATTAAGAGTTGCCAAGCATCTGCGTATTTTTGCTAAATAGTTGGATATTTATTAATATTTACAAGAGCGATGGCTATGGTTCGACTCAACCATAACAATCCTGAACCATTCTTGATAAAGAATATCCCCGACAACTTTTACGAAATCGAGGGTCTGGGATTGTAAATTCTCACAAATCAAATACGATTGCCATATCATATTTATTTGGTCAATTCCGAATAACTCTAAGTTTTATCGAGAAGAATAAGGACTGATTTGTCAAGCTAATAAGAAAATCACAGCTTTATGAGTTTTATAAAACAACACAGTTCAATTTAAGAGGATGTTTTAAAAGTATTTAGCTGTGATTTTAGGCACTTGTCGATCCCCTCTAACCCCCCTTCAAAAGGGGGGAACCAGAATCAAAGTCCCCCTTTTGAAGGGGAGCCACTGCGGTCTTGGGGTCTCCCCAAGTGAAGCAAGTGGCGTGGATTTAGGGGGATCTAGAACGTTTTGATACTTACAATAAGACTTTTAAAACATCCTCTAAGACTTTATCCTCCCAAACCTCCTTAAAAAGTAGAGAATTAGTCTGAGAATTAGTCTGAGAGCCAGTTGCTTGCTCTGGCTCAAAAATCTCAATTTTCAACTTATAATAAACCCCGTTTACCATTGGGGCGAATAGTCATCCAGTTTGTTTTTGCTAGTGCTAGCTGCTCATCGGAAATTTTGGCACTGGTGAGATTAGCACCACACAAATTAGCTCCTCTGAGGTTGGCATTGCTGAGATAAGCATTACTGAGGTCTGCACCTCGCAGGTCTGCACCTTCTAAATCAGCATGATTAAAGTATGCTTTGCTCAAATTAGCATCCTTAAGATTTGCTCTAGTGAGACTGGCTCTGCCAAAGTCACTATTGTGAAGATTAGCTCCCTGGAGATTGGTTTTTTGGAATTGAGTGGAATGGAAATTTGTTCCTGATAAGTCAGCACCTTGCAGGTTCAGCAAATTTAAATTGTGGAGAGCAAAATCTCGTCTTCCCTTCTGGTAGGCGGTTAACAAACCTTGGGTATCTAACTTACGCTCAACTTTAGAAGTTTGACCATGCGAACCATTACTGTTGCTGTTAGCTAAAGTTGTTGATTTGCCCATCCCAGAACCCTGGTGTAATCCAGCCGCTTCTGTTGCCTTAGCTCGTCTGGCACGAATTGCTGCTGCTACCTGTGCCACACCTGAACTGGTGACAGCGACAGAAGAGTTGTTGCATAAAACAGCAGAATTTTGTAAATGGTTGTGTGTTCGCTCTTTAGATCCAGTATCTGATTTAATTAGTAAACCCTTTGCTAAACTTTCTAAGTATGGTTCTATTTCCAAGGCTCTAAGAACATCTGCCGCCGACTGATAGCGATTACGTACAGACACGTCTAACATTTTTCGCAATACATTGCTCAAGTGATCGCTCACTTGCACAAGTTGCTCCCACATCATCTCGCCAGTGTTGGGATTGTAATCTAAATCTTTAGGAGTTTTGCTAGTGAGTAAATAAATGCATGTCACCCCCAGTGCATAAATATCACTGGCGTAGACTGGACGCATAGCCATTTGCTCTGGAGGCGCAAAACCAGGAGTACCAATGGCATAAGCAGTTAATGCTGTGTGTCCTGATGGACTTGTCGCACCTTGGCTGATTTGGTCTTTGACGGCACCAAAGTCGATGAGTACCATTCTGGCATCTTGACTGCGGCGAATTAAGTTGGCTGGTTTGATATCACGGTGAATCACCTTTTGCTCGTGGATATATTGGAGCAGTGGCAAAACTTCGCTCAAAAATTGCTTGACTCCAGTTTCGCTCAAGATGCCGTTAAGTTTGACTTCCTCCTGTAAGGTATCACCACTGATGTATTCTTGAACTAAATAAAATTGTTCATTATTTTCAAAATAGTCTAACAATCTTGGTACTTGGGGATGATTGCCAATTTTACCTAGAGTTTTGGCTTCTCGTTCAAAGAGTTCTCTGGCCATCTTTAAAACGTGTGGGGCGCTTCCTGATGGGCGTAATTGTTTGATTACGCAACTCGGTTCTCCTGGTAAGCCTCGATCGTTGGCTAAGAAGGTTGCTCCAAAGCCACCTTGACCTAATGGTTCGATCACCTGATAGCGATCGCGCAACAGTAGTTGCGAGCCACAAGACTGACACCTTTGGCTATTTACCAAATTTTCTGGATTGGGACAGATAGGATTTAAGCAGTAGCTCATGCACTGTCAACTCGCTGCACGAATAATCACGGGGAGCATTACACTCTCTCTCAATTATTTAGATATTAATCAACTGTTGCCAGGTAATTTCTGCTGGAAATCCTTTGAAGAGTTCCTAAAGTCTAGCTGGGATTACGTAAATAGTTTGCCACAACACAATATTTTTTTATACTTAACAATAACTAGTGTTCGATCTAAAGTTTTTATTCCAAAATCCAAAACTAGTATTAGGGCAATCACCAATGCCAGTCGCCATACTTGGCGATGACACCCCAATTCATTCATTTTGAGAGATCCCAGACATTTACAGACTTGCTAACGCTTTTAGCGTCTCCCTTTCTCTACGAGACGCTACGCGTTGGGAGAATACAACACTGGCTCCCTTACAAAAAATCGCTGTAAGATTTTGGATGCATAAATTTGGAGGCAATTTAGAATTGTCTCCATGAGTGCTTAAGAGACTATTAGCTGGCTTTCATATTCACACTAATCAGCTGTTCGATAAGTGCAAAAACATCACTACGGCTTAGTTTCTCTTTACCATTAGCAAGAGCGTCAAGAGTGCCATTAGCTAAGGTTAAGGGAATTTGGCAAAAATCTAAGGCTGGGCCCGTAGGAAGGTCTTTGGTATAAGCTTCAGCTAAGGCTAGATTGCGCCGCGCATACTCTTGCATATTTTCTGCATTCCAACCTTCTGGGAAGAAGTCTACCCCACGCCCCAAATCTTCAGTATGGTTACGTAGGATATTTACTGCTTGTAAACCTCGACCAAACCCAATGGCCTGAGTACGGTTAGTTTGCGTTCCATCGTACCAAGTCCATAAGTCCGAAAGTAATAATCCCACTGCACCTGCAACCCCAAAGGTATAACGATCCAAATCAGACTCTGTGTAAATTTTCCAGTTTATTTCTGCCCAAGAAGCCATACGGTCTGCCATTGCAGCAGTGGCATCCCAAATTCGAGGTGCAATGGTTTCTGGTGCTAGCAGTGACCATTCTCTAATTCTCAGAGTGACTTCTTCTAGGGTATTCTCATAGCCATTAAATCCTTCAAAGAAAGCATCTAGTGCGAAGCCATCAACGCCTGCCTGTAATGTCAGACTAATGGTTCTTAACAGCTTTGCTTTAGTAGCATTATCTAGTCCGGGATGATCTTCAATTTCATCAATGGCCCGCATACACAAATATGCCGATGCTACTGCTTCTTGTAATCCTGGCGGTAAAAGATTAATTGGGATATAAAAAGTTCGGCTAGTTTCTTGGAGGATTTGCAATGCATCTCTACGTAAATTCATGTTTTCACTCCCCGCTTGATTTTTGCACCACATGAAGTTTGCAGTTTTTTGATGATACTGGATATAGTTTTGACTAAACCTTAAAAACTATAGACTATAAGATACGCTAGTATTTCATCTAAAAATTAATCGTTTTTGGTGTTGCAATTAACAAAACTCTCAAATTTATCAAAGTCTAATCTAGTATATAGGCTTTTGGCTGCAAAAATTTGTCAGGTGTCGTTTGATATAGCTTTCATGAATTTATAGCGTATATACAGATAATTATGCTAATATTCGGTCGATTACAGCGATTTCTTTCCACAAGCAAACATCCATTTTAGGAATTTGAAAGTCTTCTAAGTCTGCGTTAATCTGACTAGCAAAGTATAATTGTTGTATATATAAAGACAATCTAGGGAAAACTGGTAACGGATAAAGTAACTATCCGTACCTTTAGATGCAAACGGCGACTTGTGGAAGAGTTAGAGTCAGTTAAATTTAGACATTGAGAGCTGCAATGCCTAAATCAGACATCGCTTAAGCTTAAGTGGTTATAGTCGGAGCCTCCTCGCTATTCAAGGTGACATAAAGTGACCATAATCCAAAACAAGAAGTTCCCGTATATTTACGAGATTAATAATACAAAAGCGGGCTGTTTGCCCACTCAACAAAATATTTGTGAATATTTGACCTCTCATTGGTCTCAAAATATGGAAATTCAAGTAGTTGTTTTGAGTCAGGCTAAAGCTATGGCCTCTACTTTTTACCTCATAAATTGCTGGGTTGTTGATTACCTGTCTCTGCGTATCAAACTGCGAACCATAACACTGACTATTCCAGGTTTTTTGAGGAATTTTAGGTAAGGGTACAGTTGAAGTGGCTACAGATTGCAGAATGTTTGTGTGGCGTACAGTTTTCATCTCAGTAAGCTACAAATTTTATCGAACTACGCCGTTTTGCTGTACTTAAAAAGGGAGTAACTCTTTCAGTATTGTGTTTTGATATGTCTTGAAACTCTTGTTAAAAATAATTTAATATGTGTATTTTAGCTTCCTATTATATACATGTATCCAATTATTTTTAAATGACATATATCCATAATATTAGATATAGAAATAAACTTAATTGTGGTTGATTCAGTCAAATATTTATAGTAAAAAAACAGTTTAGAACTAAATATATTTGTAATCATAAATCCAGGCAAATATAAAATTTCTAAAAAAATTATACCCCGCCATTTTTGAGCAAGCTTATCAAGTTTCAATTCACATTCTTGCTCGTGTACCAGCAGAAAGAATCGCACTGGATGTTTGTAATGGGGCGATCGCTGGCCGATCGAGCCGATATCCTCTGCAATTTTGAAATAGTCACAAAGGTGGTTTTTTCAGCCCTGATTATTTCCTACTCTAAATTACGCAAGAAAAAATATGCATCTGGGTAGATGAAAAGTAAGTCAAGGGGTAGCCTAAAATACAAAGGGTCTAAATGATTAAACCGTAAGAAATACGGAAGTTTACCACGCTAGATAGATGCGGTTAGAGAACACTAAATGTTAAATGTTAACCGCTTGCGGCTGCAAGATATAAAAATCCCTGCAAATTTACTTGTGGCAAAAGTCGCAAGTGCGATCGCTGTTTTTGTTGGCAGCTTGGTACTAGTTGGCTGGTGTCTCGGCATTGAAGTTCTTAAGCGCGGCTTTCCTGGGAGTCCTGCCACAATGAAAGTCAACACAGCGCTGTGTTTTGTGCTGTGTGGTATATCGCTATGGCTATGTTCAAAAACAGGAGGTAGGGAGCAGGAAGCAACAAGGAAGGGGAACAGAACAGTTCAAAATTATCCCCAAAGATTGCTCTTTCCTACTCTGCGAATTTCTAATTTCTGTGCAATATCGATTACCACAATTGCGACACTCACACTCTGTCAATATTTATTTGGCTGGAATTTTGGCATTGACGAACTGGTATTTAGTGATTCGCCAACTACAATAGCGACATCACATCCGGGGCGAATGGGGGTGAACACAGCAGTCAACTTTATCCTGATTAGCGTCGCCCTACAGATTCTGATTAATCCAAAAAACCACCGTAGTTATTGGTATGCTCAGATTATTGCTCTAATCGCTACTTTGATTTCCTTTCAGGCACTCATGGGCTATGCCTACAAAGTGAAAGTTCTCTACGGACTTGCCCCTTATACAACATCTATGGCTTTACATACGGCGGTGTTGTTCAGCTTACTAAGTATGGGCATTTTGTGGGCACGGTCAGAACAGGGGTTAATGAGGGTAGTTACAAGTGATACTTATGGTGGCTTACTTGCACGTCGTTTATTAATTGCCGCGATCGCAGTACCTTTTATATTGGGGTGGGTAATTGTTGAAGGTCAACGCGCAGGACAATACGATCCGGCTTTTGCAGTATCGGTGTTTGCGATCGTCCTGATTGTAATTTTTACTATTTTGATTTGGCAAAGTGCGGCAGTTATTGAACGCCTCAGCCATCAACGCGATCTTGCTCAGAAAGCACTGAGAACTTACCAGGATAAACTGGCGAGTTTTGTAGATTCTAACGTCATTGGTATTCTGTTTGGTGATGTGTATGGTGGTATCCAGGAGGCAAACGATGAATTCTTGAGGATGATTGGTTACACGCAGGAGGATTTGTCAGAGGGTAGATTAAGTTGGAGCAATATCACACCACCAGAGTATCTATATTTGGATCTGCAAGGTGTCGCTGAAGCACAAGGAAATACTAACGCTACTTGTACGCCCTACGAGAAAGAATATATTCGCAAGGATGGTAGCCGTATCCCAGTTTTAGTTGGTTATGTGCTGCTTGGAGAAAACCGGGAAGAGTCAGTAGCGTTTATCCTCGATTTAAGGGAACGCAAGTTTGCAGAAGCAGAGCAACAAAAATTAGTATCGCTGGTAGAAAATAGTTCTGACTTTATCGGTATCGCTACCCTTAAGGGTCAATTACTCTATATAAATGATGCAGGTCAAAAGCTGGTAGGGCTTGCTAGCATTGACGAAGTAAGGCAAAAAGTAGTATTAGATTACTTCATGCCCAAAGACAAAGCCTATTTTCAAGAATATATACTGCCAAATGTGCTATTACAAGGGCGCTGGCAGGGAGAATTCTGCTTCCGACACCTCCAAACAGGTCAACCAATACCAGTTGATTACAATATCTTCACTGTTACAGATAACAACACCGGTCAGCCAATTGCCTTAGCAACTGTGACTCGCAATATCAGCGAGCAAAAGCAGGCCAAGGAAAAAATCTTACAATTAAATAAGGATCTACAGCGCCGCATTACTGAGTTACAAACTTTGTTAGAGGTAATTCCCATTGGAATTGGCATTGCTGAAGATCCACAATGCCAAAATATCAAGGTGAACCCTGCTTTTGCCAAGCAGTTGGGGATATCGTTAGATACTAATGGCTCCCTCAACGTTCCTAGCGACCAAAAATCCACAAGCTTTAAAGTCTACAAAGAGGGAAGGGAACTTTCAGCAGAAGAACTCCCAATGCAATACTCTGCTGCTCATGGTGTCGAAGTTCTAGGTTGCGAACTTGATATAGTCCATGAAAATGGAAAAATTGTCAACCTGCTGGAATCCGTTGCACCCCTATTTGACGAAGAGGGTAAAACTAGAGGAAGCGTTGGTGCATTTTTAGATATTACGGAGCGCAAACAGGCAGAAGAAGTACTTATAAATCAGCAAAAATGGCTGGAGGACGTACTAAATCTGATGCCAAGACCCTTGCTGTTTATTGAACCAGGAACGGCGCGGGTAACTTTTGCCAATCGCTCTGCTAATGAATTAGCTGGGGGCGAATTTCCTAAAGGTGTAGCAGCAAAAGATTATCACACAGTTTACCACTATACAGATGCGGCAGGCGATCGCATTCCCAATGAACAAATGCCAGGAGTGCGGGTTGCCCTGGGCGAACGTCTCAATGGTTTGGAGGTAGACTGGCACACTCCCGCAGGTGTGCGCTCTCTACTGATATTTGCTGATACTTTGCCAGCAATGCACGGCCATCCAGCAACCTGTATTTTGGTATTTCAAGAGATTAGCAACCTCAAAGAGGTACAAAAAGCGCTCTCGTTAGGTTACAAAAGGCTAAAGCTACTATTTGATACAGCTAGCGATTTACTCTCAAGCCAGCAACCACTAGTACTAATCGATAGCGTCTATCGAAAACTAAAAGACCAAATTGGTTTAGATGTTTACTTTAACTATTTGGTTGAGGATAATTCCCAGGTATTGCGGCTAGAGTCTTACAGTGGCATTTCCCCAGAAGTGGTAAAGGAAATAGAGTCGTTGGCGTTTGGTGAAGAGGTTTGTGGTAATGTAGCCCAGGAGCGTAGTGCAATAGCTCTAGAGAATGTACAGCAATCAACTGACCCAAAAACAGAATTGATTCGTTCTTTAGGCATTACTGCTTATTCTAGTTATCCCTTGATTGCCCAAGGACGGTTGTTAGGTACTCTTTCTTTGGGTAGCCGGACTCGGTTAAGCTTCACCGAAAATCAAAAGGGGATGATGCAAGCAGTATGCGACCAAATAGCGATCGCAATGGAACGAGCTAGTTTAATTGCTTCTTTGCAAAAACAAACTGAGCAATTGCAAGAGGCTAACCGGATGAAGGATGAGTTTCTAGGGATATTGTCTCACGAATTGCGATCGCCCCTCAATGCAATTCTGGGCTGGGCGCAACTTCTGCAACGAACCAAGCTTAGTGAAAGCCAAATGGCTAGAGCGACAGAGACAATTGAGCGCAATGCTAAGGCGCAAACCCAGCTAATTGAAGACCTGCTAGATATATCGCGAATGATTAGAGGCAAGTTACGCCTCAATGTCCATACTTGTAATTTGGTTCCGATGATTGAGTCGAGCCTAGAGACTGTTAGTCTAGCCGCCCAATCTAAGGAAATCGATTTAAGATTTTCCGTTATTTCCTCAAAAGAAACACCAAATTCAGATTGGGGATTAGGAATCAATCAGGAAAATCTAGAATTTCCTGAAGCACAATTCCAAAGCAATCAAGATTCAGAAGACAGCAAACTTGGCGAAAATTCCCAATTCTTAGTTTCCGGTGATTTCGAGCGTTTGCAGCAAATAATCTGGAATTTACTATCCAATGCCATTAAATTTACACCCACTGGTGGACGGGTAGAGGTGCAATTGTCTGTGGTAAATGGCGAAGAAAAACAACAGATAACAGATAAATATGCCCAAATTCAGGTGATTGACACAGGCATTGGTATCAGTCCTGATTTTATCCTTTACGTCTTCGATCGCTTTCGTCAAGCTGATAGTTCTAGCACTAGAACCTATGGTGGATTAGGACTAGGATTAGCGATCGTGCATCATTTAGTAGAATTACACGGCGGTACTGTCTACGTAAATAGTCCGGGTAAAGAGCAAGGAGCGACGTTTACAGTCAAACTACCACTTCTAAAAAGTACCTCTCTTTCCCCTTTTCCTCCTGTACGTGTGTATCCCTCCCCCCTTTCCTTCGTCTCCCTTCTTGGCGTGCGAGTAGTGGTTGTAGATGACCAAACTGATAGCCGTGAATTTATCACCACAGTCCTCGAACAGTGCCAAGCCGAAGTTAAAGCAGTAGCATCAGTTCAAGAAGCATTGCAAGTAATTGCACAGTGGAAACCAGATGTTTTAGTCAGCGACATCAGTATGCCTGATGAGGATGGTTATTCTTTAATCCGCAAACTGCGATCGCAACCACCAGAACTAGGGGGAAATATTCCCGCAGCAGCGTTGACAGCTTATGCCAAGGCAGAGGATCGGATGCGAGCTATACAAGAAGGTTATCAGCTACATTTACCCAAACCTATTGAAGCAGATGAGTTGGCGACAGTGGTTGCCAGCCTTGTCGGGCGGACTTAGAGAAAATGGGGGATTGGGGATTGGGAAGAATTCTGGCTAACTCCCAATTTCTACCACTGATTCATGACAGGAATTAGGCAATACCCTTTTTCGCGATATCAAAATTTATATCAAATTCAAAGTTTTTCCCAATTACCAAAAAGCAGTTTTTTTGCAATTTAATGTAGTTGGTAAATATCTACGTATAAAGTATATTTTTATTTTGGTAGCGATCGATGTTTTGTATTGGTGCGAGGTACACTGTGAGCTTTCTTGCTGCTTAAGGTAAAAGTTGCTTCAATAGGCAACGCAGTGGCTACCCTTAAAAACAATAGGCTTGAGTTAAGACAATTAATTTACATAGAGATAAAAAATTTTGCCTCTTCCGAAATAGGTAATTTCAGAGTTGTATTTAAATTATGTAACCTGAGTTCATTCAAATAGGCTACATAAATTATGGAATTATGGATTAAGTATTTCAATAAAATTATGTAAAAAAACATACATTTACTGGTTGTAGTCAGCATGATTTTATACATTAAATACTTCCTATGAGCGCCAAAACAAAAATAGTAGCAGAACTGCAACAGCCAGATAGTATTGACTTACATAACTCGAAGCGAGTTAATTTTTTACAAGAAGTAATTGAAGGCTTAGAAGACGGTATATTAATATTAAGCCAAACTGGTGAAATAGTTCATACGAATGCATCTGCTAATCGCCTTTGTTCTCAATTCAATCAAGGCAATTTCAACCAGAGTTTTGTACCGTCAGCTATCTGGAGTATTTGTAAATTATTACTCAGTAGTAAGTATTTATTTTCCGATAAACTTTTGATTCTGTCGGATGAAATTGTCCTTGATAAGTCAAATGTTTTTCGGATTAGAGTGAGACTACTAGATTTAGACGGGTTTGAAAAGCCTTGTTTATTAGTGACCATAGAAAACCAATGTGAGTCAGTGAAAAATGTAGCACTCACTGAAGTACAAAAATTTGACCTCACGCCGCGAGAAGCTGAAATTTGGTTTCTCTATCGAAGCAACTATAGCTACAAAGAAATTGCTATAAAGCTTTACATCACCATAAACACTGTGAAGAAGCACATGAAAAATATTCACACCAAGCGACAATCAAACCTATCTGATATATTGACCGATGGGATCGCGATAAAAATTGCTTTATAAAATGCAATAGGTTAATAAGTAATAACCTCTTATCCACAAAGAAGCATTTTTTGAATCCATCCTTGCAGTTTTTTGTAGATAATCAATAACTAGCCCTTGCTTTCATACAGGGGTAGTTATTTTAAACTTAATCCTATCTAATTTATATACAAGTTTGAACTAAGGAGAATCAGGACTTTTTTGTAACCGTAATAAGGTGTTATAGACCTGCTGTTTCAAGATATCGTTATTTTGTAGCTCTATAGTAATTTTGTTGAACTGATCGATGCTCAAACCATTATCTTGGACAATTTTTTGAGAACGATTACAGTAATTTACTGCGATATCTTGAGCCTTTCTAGGAAGACCAGTTATGCTGTTAGAATCGTTACAAACAATTTTGGGAATTTCTCCATTGCCAATAAGTTTTTTAATTTCTTCAAAGGCATTTTGACGGGCTGGTTCCATTGTTAGCACGGCTTGAGCGTAGCTGTTGATTTGAGTATTGTTAGCTATTGGTGGTGGAGTTTGACTATAAACTTTTGAACTCAATGAAAAAGCGTTAGAAATCACACTTGCAGTCGCGATCGCGCCAAAAAAAAATGATTGGCAAAGGATTCGTTTTCGGCTAGATTGGGAAAATAAATCAGAAATTTTCTTCATATAGTATGTGACACAAAACTACATCAGGGATATTATAAGGACTTTGAATTATTTTCGGAGTTGGAAGTTCCAGCAACTGCTCAATACATCAAGTTTTTATATTTGATTGTCAACTTCCTCGGCAGACTTGACAAAGTTCGATGACTTTAGTCTGAAATGTTGACATTTCTGATGCTCCTTGCTTAAGGCTGACTTCTAACTCCAATAGTAGAGGGAAACAAGAGATTAGCTGTTGCACAGAAAGCAGTTTTATTTCTTGCTGGAGGAAGTATATCCGTTTGGGATTACCGATATCAGCAGCAAGAGCGATCGCTTGTTGATTGCGCTCACCACTTTCTATCATAATCTTGACCCATAGCCAGGTGCGAAATTGTCCAATCAGTGTGGCAACTATCCGTAATCCTGGCTCGGAAGCATCGATCAAATCTGCTAAGGTTGTCAAAGCTTTCGCTGTATCTCCCGTTCTGATTGCTGCTGCTAATTGTAAGCTATTTTGAGTAGTATTTCTTACTAACTTTGTAACAGTATCTACGTCTAAAGGCTTGTTGCTACCTTGGGCATATAACCGCAATTTCTCTATTTCATTGTAGAGTAATCGTGTATCATTTCCAACGGATTCCGCCAACAGTTGGGCAGTATTGGCAGTTAATTTCACGCCCATAGTCTGGGCTGCTTGATTAACAGATTGCACCAGTAATTCTGTTTTCCAAGGGGGAATGAGGGGAAATTCTCGGAATTCAGTAGCAAATTGCTTTAACAATTTCGTGGATTTGAGGCGTTCATCTGGCTTGTTGCGGCTGGTAAGTAATAAAAATGAGTTTTCGGGAATTACAGGTAGCGATCGCACCAGTTCCGCTAAGACGTTCTCTGGACAGTGCTGACACAGAGTAGTATTTATCAGCCATACCAAGCGCCCACCACCGCCAAAAGTGGGTGTCATCACCTGATTTAACCCCTGGATAGCAGCATCAGCTTGATCTGGGGTGAATGCAGTGTAATTAAAACTTATCCAGTCGGGATCGAGGACGCGATCGCGCAAAAGGGCGATCGCCTTTTCTATAGCAAAATCATCCTCACCCCAGTAAACATAAATTGGCATAGATAAACCTCAATTGGGCATTAGGAAAGAATTCTTATAATTTTTCACTCCTAACTCCCTTATCCTTCAATCATCACACCCAAAAACTAAATACTTTTGAAATCATTCTGTTAATCGGGGTAATTTTCCCTAAAATCTATCAAGTGAGAGCGTGAGGCTATAAAGATTGGACGACAACTATCAAACTTACTTAAATCGGTTAGCACGACTGACCCTGCCAGAAGCCTACAGATCCCAAGCCCAGCATATTCAGGAATCTTATAAATTTCAGCAACATTCTGGCTTGAGACAAGCAGCGTCCTTTCCTGGCTATACGCTAATTACCCCGCCGGCAGGAGAAGAATCAGACAACTCTGCTTTCTATGCCAAATTACAGACTTACCAACAGGAACTTTTACAGTTGCCTGTAAACCGTGATTTGATTGTACCTCTACCTCCTGCTAGCTTTCATCTGACTTTAGCGGATTTAATTTGGGACAGTGCTTACCTTGACGCATACGAAAAAAATCCCAAATTTGACGAGGAATTACACTCTCGTTTAGCTGAAATATTTCAGCAATATCAACAATTGATGACAAATAGGAGTCATCCGATTAAATGGCAAATGTTGGGACTGATACTGATGCCAAGAGCTATAGCCGTTTGTTTAGTACCCCAAGATGAACGCTGCTACGAGGAAATTATTAAATTTCGCCGAACAATTTATCAAAATCCCAAGTTAATTGCTTTGGGTATTGAGCAGCATTATCATTTCACAGCCCATGTTACATTAGCTTATTTTGGGGAGGTTTCATCTGACTTAGACCGTACAAGTTTCAGCACAAAGCTTTCTCAATTGAATGAACAATGGCTGTTGAATTTGCCAGAATTCTCGATCGATCGTGTCGAGTTGCGAAAATTTGACAACATGACACACTATTATCGCGAACCAGACTGGCCGATTTTAGATTTTTAAGTCATTAGTTAGTAGTCAGTAGTTTCCAACCTCTGAAAACTGACTACTAATTATGAATTAAGCTGCTACGCAGCTTAATTGTATAATGCAAAACTAAGCAACTAATTTAGTATCAGCTATATTATGCCAGCAAAAAACTCTCTTTCTCAAGAATAGATTGTTCGAGTCTGTATCACAGCTAGAATAATTGTCAAATAAATTGCTAAATGAAGGTGGTCTTATTATTAAATGGGAGTGTCAGATTAAAAATAAAGGTAATGCTGTTTATTAAACTTAGCTGCATAACAGCTTATTTGGCATTGTACCAATTTTGATTATTGTCGTTCAAGCCAACCTACTATTCTTGTACTTAAATATGCCAAGACGTACAAATGATATGCGAAAACACATCATCACCGAACTATCTGATGAACAAGAGGCAATGCTTCCTTTCTATAGAGACAAGTGGCGATCGATACAAATATCAACTGAATCAATTCAGCAAGAAAAAGTCGCAGAGGTAATCGCGATCGCCCTTGTAAGTTGTCTTTTGATGCAGAAAATCTGCTCCATGCTGAAGGGGAGCCTGCTCTTAAATTTGCTGATGGCTATAGTGTCTATGCTCGCCACAGAAGACATCCCTCTGAAGAATATCGTGAGCGATATTATGAGGAACAAGATCCTGATTTCGTGTAAATGCACAGCCTAACCACGAATGATTTAGGATTGCTACTTAATTTAAGTTACTCACCGATAAACACAGATTTTTATCCCTTCTCTACTGAAGTTACATTCCTTAAACTTTGTGATTGAATCATTTTTAGTTATTTAAAACAAATTTAATTATTTTGCGATTGTATTTTTATTCAACTAATCTAATCAATCAAATATCAATAAGCAAAAAACATTTTAAATCAAGAGTTAAGCGGATCTTAATTATTTTTTTATCAATTGTTAAATAAAGTTTAACCATAAAAAATGTAACTTGATTAAGGCTGTAATTACAGCAGCAAGATATTCCTTTAATCACAGGTAATATGATTTTTTCGACCACCATCTTGAATCGTGTCGTTGCTACTTCATTGGTGACAACTTCTGTTGCACTGAGTCCATTTTTTGGTGCGATCGCACAAGCTGAAACTCTCAATGGTGCAGGAGCAACTTTTCCGGCTCCGCTTTACGAACGGTATGCTCGTGAAGTTAAGAAGAAATATCCAGACTTGAAAATTAACTATCAAGCAATTGGTAGTGGCGGCGGTATTCGTCAAGTTATCGCTGGAACCGTTGACTTTGGTGGTAGTGATGCTGCAATGAAAGATGATGAAATCGCTAAAGTCAAGAATGGTGCAATCTTAGTACCCACAGCAGGAGGTGCTGTTTCTGTTGTTTACAATCTTCCGGGCGTTAACGATCTTAAATTGTCCCGCGCTACATTACCAGCAATTTATTCAGGTCAAATCACCAAATGGAATGATGCGAAAATTAAAGCTGATAATCCAGGTGCTAATCTACCAAATCAAACAATTAAATTTGCTGTTCGCGCCGATGGTAGCGGTACAACTTTCATTTTTACTAATCACTTGAGTACCATTAGCGGTTATTTTAAAGGTAGAGTTGGAGCTAACACCGCTCCAAAATGGAATTTGCCAAATGTCCTCAAAGGCAAAGGGAATCCAGGCGTAGCTGCTATAGTAGCTCGTACTCCTGGTTCTATTGGTTATGTTGAATATGCCTACGCTGTCAAAAATAATCTCAAATCAGCATTGGTACAAAATAAGAGAGGAGAATTTGTTGCTCCTTCTTTAGAATCTGCAAATGCAGCTTTGTCAACTGTCACTTTTCCAGATAACTACCGCGTTTTTGTAGGAGATCCTGGACAAGGTTATCCCATTGTCGGCCTTACTTGGATGATGGTTTACAAACAATATGCTAATGCTGCTAAAGCTGATGCAATTAAGAAATGGATTAATTGGGTATTGAAAGAGGGTCAACAATATAACGATGATCTCAACTACACCAAAATTCCATCGGATGTGACAAATCGGGTGCTTCAAACAGTAAACAGTTCAGTCAAACCTTAATTTGTCATCTTTAACACTTACCTAAAAGAGATCCCCTACCACCTTTAAAAAAGAGGCTTTTAAGATTCTCTCTTAAGAAAGGAAATAGAGGGATAATCTTACTAATTTCCTTTCCTACTAGAGTGAGTTAATAACTTGCTCTAGTACTAAGAAAAAATTTATTTTCTTGATTTGTAATGGCAAATTTATCAGATGATTCAAATCTAGGTGATGAAAGTTTCAATCTAACTGAAATAAGTGGCACAAATTTCTGGTTTGACCAAGGTTTTACACGGCTAGTATACTTTTTTGCCGTTATTACTGTTGCAGTTTTATTTTTGATGAGTTGGGTAATTTTACATGAAGCTCTACCAGCCATCAAGCAGTTTGGAGTGGGGTTTTTGTGGGGCCAAAATTGGGATACGGGTAATCAGATTTTTGGAGCATTACCCTATATTTATGGAACTTTGGTAAGTAGTGCGATCGCTATTTTATTTGCTGTCCCAGTGGGAATGGCAGTAGCCTTAGTCACCAGTGAAAATTTCTTACCTACATCGCTGCGAACCATCCTAGCATTTGTTGTTGAATTAATTGCAGCAATTCCTAGTGTAATTATTGGTTTATGGGCAATTTTTGTCTTTATTCCAGTTCTAGAACCTCTACAAAAGTGGCTAGCCAGCAATTTAAAATGGATACCACTGTTTAATACAGAAGATCCTTCTGGGACTAATATATTGACTGCTGGAGTTATTCTCGCCATCATGATTTTGCCCACAATGGCAGCAATTAGTCGTGATGTCTTAATGGCTATCCCTAAAGAATTACGTAGTGCATCTATGGCTTTGGGTAGCACTCGTTGGGAAACAATTTTTCGAGTCTTACTACCATCTGGGTTTTCTGGAATAGTGAGTGCAGCCATGCTTGCTTTAGGACGAGCTTTAGGTGAAACAATGGCCGTCACTATGGTGATTGGTAACTCTGCTCAAATTAGTGCTTCTTTACTCGATCCAGCTTATACAATTCCCTCTGTATTAGCTAATGAATTTGCTGAAGCTGAACCGGGATTGCATATCGGTGCTTTAAGCTATTTGGCATTGATTTTATTTGGGTTGACTCTAGCTGTAAATATTGGAGCTGTACTCTTGGTGAAGTGGGTTGGTAGGAAAAATAAATAATCCCATCTCACTTTTAAATTATTACAAATACCTCAGCATACAAGATATTTATCAATCAAAGTTTGTAAAAATATGAGTGGTTATATCCAGTCAGAAACTGATGAATCTCTGGCGAGAGAATTATGCAGTCCTCTGCCAACAGAACGAGTAATGTTTACTTATATGATGAATGCGATCGCTTTTGGTTTTACAGGTCTAGCACTCATTCCTTTATTATCAATTTTGTGGGAAATTTTCGTTCGGGGAATATCTGGACTCAAATCAGATATGTTTGTCAAAGCAGTGATTGACAACGGCTTTGGCAATGCCATTCTGGGAACCATAATCATGGTGATAATTGGTGCTATTTTTAGCATTCCTACAGGGATAATGACAGGAATTTTCTTGGCGGAATTTGGTCAAACCAACCCAATCACTAGTATTGTTCGTTTTATTGCCAGCATCCTTACAGGTGTGCCTTCCATTGTTGTAGGCGTATTTGCTTATGGTGTAATAGTTTTGCTTACTAAAGGATTTAGTGCGATCGCAGGTGGTTTTGCTTTAGCCGTAATTATGCTACCTGTAATTATACTAACAACAGAAGAATCCTTAAAACTGATTCCCACATCTCAACGCCTTGCCTCTGCTGCTTTAGGCGGAACTCGCTTCCAAACTACTTTTCGCATTGTTTTAACTACTGCAATTCCCGGAATTACTACAGGAATTTTATTAGCTGTAGCTCGTGCTGCTGGTGAAACAGCACCCTTAATTTTTACTGCTTTATTTAGTCTAGATTGGTCAGAAGGATTGTTAAGTCCAACAGCTTCTTTACCAGTATTAATTTTTAACCTCTACAACGACCCCGACCCACAAAAAAGTCAATTAGTGTGGACTACTTCTATAGTTCTAATCGGCTTAATTTTAGGTGTCAGTATTATTTCTCGCTTAGTTATTAGGCAGAAAAGACTAAAGTAAAATAAATAATTTTTTGTATTGTTTTCTATGTTGGCAAAGTATGATATTAAAATGGTAAGCCGCCAGCGATCAAGGCTTATTCTATATGCCTTAATTACGAATTACGAATTACGAATTACGAATTGCATGAGTAACCTAATTCCAGCTATCAAAGTTAAAAATATCAGCTTTTACTATGGCACAATCAAAGCAATTGAAAAGGTGTCAATAGATATTTACCAAAACAAAATAACCGCAATTATTGGCCCTAGTGGTTGTGGCAAATCTACCTTCATCAAAATTCTTAATCGCATTAGCGAATTAGAAGGGCCCGTAAAAGTTGAAGGAGATGTAGAATTTTTTGGTCAAAATATTTATGCTCCTCGTGTCAACATCAATCGATTACGCCGCCAAATTGGTATGGTGTTTCAAAAACCGAATCCTTTCCCAATAAACATTTACGAGAACGTTGCCTACGGGATGAGAATCGTAGGTAGATATTCAAAATTTGAATTAGATGAAATTGTTGAATCTGCACTTCACTGTGCTGCTCTTTGGGATGAAGTCAAAGATAAGCTCGATAAATCAGCTTTAGGGCTTTCTGGTGGTCAGCAACAAAGATTATGTATTGCCCGTGCTTTAGCAGTCAAGCCGAAGGTTCTCCTGATGGACGAGCCTTGTTCTGCTCTTGACCCCATCGCCACCATGAAAGTTGAGGAACTACTCCACAGTTTACAGTCTGAGTTGACGATCGCGATCGTTACCCACAATATGCAGCAAGCCGCTCGTGTTTCTGATTTTACGGCTTTCTTTAGCACCGATGAAAGTCGGATTGGTCAAATGGTTGAATTTGGCGCTACAGAGCAAATCTTTAACAACCCACTAGACCCTCGAACCCAAGACTATATTTCAGGGCGTTTTGGTTAAGGTACGTTCTAGGATGACTGATTGATTTTTGTCGAACTATCTGGTACTAAAGGATACTCTTGATACTCCCCACCGCGTAGGCGGATGGGGATTCTTAAGCAATCCAGAAACGGATTCTCAAAGGTGCTATCAATGC
>NZ_NOLI01000048.1:0-48686 GCF_002245975.1 Nostoc sp. 'Peltigera membranacea cyanobiont' 213
CCCAACCCCTCCCCGCTTGCGGGGAGGGGAGACAAAGCATAGCTTTAGCGGGGTGGGGTTCTTTTCTTATGGGTAATTTGGCGGACTATTACACACAAGTTACGCAAAAACGAACTACAGAGGCGCAGAGAAGCCAGTGCGCCCTTGTGGTTCCCCGACTTGTTCGCGCAGCGTCTCCGACAGGAGAAGCAACTGGCGCGACACGGAGAAATCCGGGTTTGAGAGATATTTTGCGTAAGTCCTATCTAATTTTGTGTCAGTAAGCTTTCAAATACAAAGTCAGCCAATTTTGTGCCAGACGTATAAGCTGCATCTGCATCCCATTGAAAATGGACACCCAGATAAATACGACTGCGCCCATTCTCTAAAGCTGCGGAAGAGAAGCTATTAAATGTCCGTGTGATTCTAATGCCATTATTGCCTCTCGCACTTGGATCTTCAGATGTTGCAGTAAAAGTCACATTATCCGTGCCAAAGAAGTTCCGCAAAATGCCGGCATGGACTGCTCCGAAAGTGGCATGACCAGAGATATAGGCTGGAAATGAAGGAGAAAATCGGGTGCCATCAGCATTGGGTGATAGAGGTCTCCAAGTGGGATCGGCAATTGTTGCACGGTTGTTGTCTTCAAATGCCCTTTGAATTGCCGTTTCTGGTCTCCACAAATCCAAATCGGTGTCGTACTTTGCATCCCACGCTAAGATTGCCGCATCGCCTAAAGCTAAACCTACTAGAGCAAACAACCGTGCATTGTCGGAAAAGCTTAAATTTCTCAATTTAGAGACAATCTGAGTAATACTATATAGTTGTCCAGGTGGCTTATATGTTCCATCAAGATCGTTTGCCCAGAAAAGAGCAATATCGGTTTGTTCTTGAGTCCGTTCAGTAGAATTAGCAGCACCAAGCCGCTTGACTTCATTTACTTCGGCAGCGTATTCAACACTAGCGAGTAGATCCTGTTTACTGCTGAAGCCTGCTGGTCTAGTGGGGCGAAACTTTTTAATTAGGGTTGGCGAAAAAGGTTTTACTTTACCCCAATTTGGGGTAGTTGCAGGTGTGGAATCTGTCGGTCGCCAATCACCAGGTTGATCTCCAGAAGTATATTTGGTGTCATCGTTAAACCCGTCCCCTTCTCGATTTTTGAGGATTGCTTTAGCTGCGGCGATTCCAAGTTCTTTACCATCATTGATGCTCTGTTGCGACACACTACTACTTTTAATTTCGTCGATGGCTTTGTTTAGTTCATCGTCAAAAAAGCTCTGGTTTTTCTTTTTGGATTTGGGGAAATTGGCGTTAGGGTAAACATTGTCGCTGCTCAATACAGTATATGCAGCGTGAACTGCTGCTGCTTCTTTAGACGCTCCTACTTTTACCGAGAGAATTTCTAAATACGGTTTATAGTCTCGATCGATGGAATTGACGGCATCGTATATTGCAGCATGTAATATAGCACCAGTACGGGAGATTGGTCCAGGGGGGCCACCATTGAGACGAATTGCTTGTAAATATACATTGTTCCAATTAATAACTTGGTCTTTCATAAGATATTCCTTTTTTTTTTAACTATTGTGTTGACTCTGGTTACAGTTCTAATTTTCCAGACAGAAGTAGACTAATACCACTTCCATAATTAGTAATTAGTAATTTGTAGGGATTTTTAGATATTTCAAATAGGCGGCTTATTTACGCTAACCTGTACAAGGGCAGTGTGGCGGAAATAACTATCCAGCTTGGAAAGTCTCAAAAGTTTTTTACAAGCTTTTTATCTTCTACCTACTCTTTTCTCGACTCTATATAGCTTGATGTTTTCCGTCGGCATACGGATGATGCTCAATAGCTTAACTTTTGACTTTCTGTATTAGATTCCACCAGGGTTTATCTTCTAAATATAGAAAGATTGCTGAATGCTTGATAGTACCCCAGAGGGTACTATTTGCAATACTTGTATAAGCTGCCCTCACTTTTACTCCGATCGCCTCTATTTGCTTTCTTAGAAACTGAAGTGCTTTGGTAGCAAGGCAATGAAAGAGTGTGTGCTACAATTGGACAATCACGCAGGTTGTCGTGTTTTGTATGAAAAAAGTCGTCGTTGGTCTTTCTGGTGGCGTTGACAGTTCCACCGCCGCAGCTATCCTGCACCATCAGGGCTATGAAGTGATTGGTTTGACTCTTTGGCTAATGAAAGGCAAAGGTCAATGTTGCTCTGAAGGTATGATCGACGCGGCTGAACTCTGCGAACAACTGGGCGTTCCCCATCAGGTTGTAGATATTCGGGATCTGTTTCAGACGCATATTGTCGATTATCTGGTGACTGGTTATAGTGCTGGGATCACGCCTTTGCCTTGCTCGCAGTGTAATAAAACGGTGAAGTTTGGGCCAATGGTGCAGTATGCCCACGAACAATTGGGGTGCGATCGCATCGCCACCGGTCATTATGCCCGAATTAGCCATGACGAAGCAACTGGACGTTACCAATTATTAAGGGCTGTTGACCGCAACAAAGACCAGTCATACTTTCTCTATGATTTGTCTCAAGATTTACTTGCAGCAACGATATTTCCTTTAGGGGAATTAGAAAAAACTGATACGCGCCGCATTGCGACTGAATACGGACTGAAAACTGCTGATAAGCCAGAAAGTCAAGACTTATGCTTAGTGGAAAGTAACGGTTCCATGCGGGCATTTTTGGATAAATATTTAGCTCCCAAAACAGGCGATATTGTCGATGTTACAGGCAAAGTTTTGGGACAGCATGATGGTGTCCATCATTACACCATTGGCCAGCGCAAGGGCTTGGGGATTGCGGCTGCCGAACCGTTGTATGTGATTGAATTAGATGCGGAAAATAATAAAGTAGTAGTAGGCGATCGCACCAAGGTAACTCAGCCAGAATGCACTGTAAATCGGGTAAATTGGGTTTCTATTGCCGAACCATCTACCCCAATTCATGCCGAAGTGCAAATTCGTTATCGTTCAACGGCTACACCCGTGACGGTGATTCCGTTGGAAAACTCTCGTGTGCGTTTGGTGTTTGATGAACCCCAAATCAGCATCACTCCCGGACAAGCGGCGGTATGGTACGACGGCGAAAAAGTGTTAGGTGGCGGAATAATTGAACAGTTTAGTTGAATCTTACCCCGGTTTTGGCAGAAGCCAAAACCACCCCTCCTCATTGATGAGGAGGGGTATTTTATTGCTAATACTGCGTAGAATTGGCCTTCGACTTTGTGTATCTCTTACGATACTCATGCTATGATTTACGGCACATTCCATGCACAAATCCACCAAGGAATGTTACAACTTAGAGTTTCAAGGCTTTCTCTGCTATGTCTTTTGATCTTGCCTTGTTTAGCTCCAAACTCAGAAGATGCCGAGAGCAATTTGAAAAGTCTCTTGTAGAAGTCACAACAGCCACAGGCATCCCAGAAAACATTCTGGCTGCTCTGGAAAATGGGGAAAGGCAACCAACAGGTGATGAAGTTTTGATTTTTGCTGACTATTACCTATGTGATTACCAGTTTTTTATTTCTAACGAGCGCGTAGCTTCTTTTGATCAAACAGAAACTTTGTTCCGAAGATATGGAGAAGAATTTTCAAAAGAAGACCGATGGGCAGTACAAGAATTTTTATTCTTATGTGAGTGTGAAGATTTTCTATTAAAACTGGTTCAAACACATATTTATAAGCCTTTTAGCTTTATTAAGAGAGGTAACTATTACATAGGACATGGAAAAGAGGCGGCAAAGGCACTTAGAAAACATTTAGGGTATGCCTCTAATGCAGTTCGCATGGATGTTTATGAAGATTTTCGTTCTTTGGGGTTTCATATTTTTCGTCGCCAGTTGGGTAACTCAAACATCTCTGGTTTATTCATCAAACATCCCACAGCAGGCAAGTGCATATTAGTGAACTACAGCGAAGATATTTATAGGCAGAGATTTACTGCTGCTCATGAATCGGCTCATGGCATTTTGGATGATGATCAGGAATTTGTTATTTCTTTGAAAACAGACAAAAAGAATTTAGTTGAAGTCAGAGCTAACAACTTTGCATCCGATTATTTAATGCCACCAGAATTTTTACAGAAAATTCCAGATTCTCAAACTTGGACTCCTGAAAAAGCTATTGAATGGGCAAATAAGCTTAAGGTCAGTACAGAAGCATTAGCTAATGCCTTAAAAAGTGCCAATTTCATATCTGAAAATGTAGAAATACAAATAAAAGCCGTGAGAGTACCAAGAGATTTGAAAGTTGATCCAGAACTGCCTGAAAGCCTCTCATTCGGTTCTCGCCAACGTCGGGAGGAGCTACTAAAAAGAGGTTTGTCAAATTTCTATGTTGGACTTTGCTTTGACGTGTATGAGCAGGGTTTTATTTCAGCAGGTCGAGTAGCAGAAATGCTTCTAGTTAGCAAATATGAATTAACAGAAATAGCAAGTATCTACGGGAGAACTATTAGGTATGGGGATTGATCCATCAAACTTTCATAAATATAACGTTATAGATACTTGTGCTATTTGGAATATTCTTTCATCTCCACTTCTCTATACAACAGCTAATAATGCTGGATGCTTATTCTCTTGTACATATTTTGTTTATTATGAGTGCTTATACAAGCCACGTACAAATCCGAAACAGGCAGAAATAGAATTGCAAAATCGTTTTCGTCAGGAATACGAAAATGGAAAATTCAAATATTATCATTTAACTATTGAAGACCTTCAAGATGTAGAAGTTCTCCAGGGAAGAAAGAAAAAAGATAAAGGGGAACTTGCATCTATTGCTTTTGCAAAGAAAACCCGTCAAGCTTTTCTAACAGATGATACAGGAGCTAGAAAACAAGCTGCTAAGAACATGAATAGTAACATGGTACAGACCACACCTCATTTACTAGCTTGGTTGATATTTATAAACTATTTGAGTGATAGTGACTTGCAACCAATAATCTGTGAACATAAAAAATCTGATAGACCTCTTGAAAAACACTTCTTAGATGCATACAAAATAGTTTTGGAATATAGATTAATAGCTTTAAGCCCTAAAATAACGGAATAAAATCATCAAAAACTATTTTTATCTAATGCCTCTTCAAACTTTTTCAAAGCTTGTACGGTTCCTACTTGCCAAGCGCGTTCAACTGTAGCGGCAATAATTTGAGTTAGAGGGATATTTGGAAAGTTAGGACTGTTATCAGATTCAATATAATATCCATCCCTGAGTAAATAAATCCTCAGCTTTTTACTATCGTAAATCCACAGTTCTGGAACTGCGATCGCAACGTATGCATCAAGAGTTGTTTTTGATGTCACATCTGTTTCAATTGCCAAATCAGGAGGCGGATCGTTTGGTTCCAGTTTGCGACGGCCAATCATTTTTTGGTAATTCTGGATGTAGAAACAAGCATCTGGTTCTACCCCCGCTATATTTTCCCGCTTAAAGGTGGTTGAACCGAAGGGTTCATAACTTTTCCCGGCGAGCTTCAACAAGATTTTGACAATATCCGAAATTAAGTCCTTTGATTTTTCGTGTTCGGGTAGAGGAACCATAATTTCTAACGTAGACTTGCTGTAAGCAACTCGTAGCGATCGCTTTTCTCCCAGTTCTTGCAAAATAGACTCAAATTCTTCCCAGCTTATATCCTGGATATTTACTGTACTACCAGGCGTTATCCGCATTTGGCTAACAGGTTTAACAACGGGGGATACAGCAGTCATAAGCACTTTCCTTATAAAGGAACTATTCTGAAAATTGAGGCTGGATTAGCTTTAGCGTAACCTAATCAGATCGCTTACAGGCTAGTTGCAAAATTTTCCTCCATTCCCTAAACTCTTTATTTCTACGTACCAGCATTTGATAAGTTAGTACATAATCTGAAACAATAACAGTTAATACAAAGAGGGGATTACGTTGAGTCACAATCCAGATGCCATAGCCCCCCACGGCGGACAGTTGGTTAACCGTATCGCCACACCAGAAGAAAGAGCAGAGTTTCTCTCAAAAGCTGACTTTTTGCCACGAGTGGAACTAGACGATCGCGCCGTTTCGGATGTAGAAATGATTGCGATCGGTGCTTTTAGTCCGCTGACGGGTTTTATGAACCAGGAAGACTACGATCGCACTGTTACAGAAATGCGACTAGCTAACGGTCTTGTATGGTCAATCCCGATTACATTATCGGTCAGCGAAGAAGTAGCTTCACCGTTGCAAGAAGGTAGCTTAATCCGTCTGGATAACTCCAGAGGTGAATTTATTGCGGTTTTGCAACTCACCCAAAAATATAACTACGACAAAACCCGCGAAGCCATAAAAGTCTACCGCACTGATGATGTCAAACATCCAGGCGTACAGGTACTCTATAACCAAGGTATTGTACATCTGGCGGGTGATATTTGGCTGCTACAGCGCGAACCTCATCCCCAGTTTCCCACTTATCAAATCGATCCGGCTGCCTCGCGGCAACTATTTAAAGACAAGGGTTGGAAAACCATAGTTGGTTTTCAAACTCGCAACCCCATCCATCGCGCCCATGAATATATTCAAAAGTGCGCTTTAGAAATTGTTGATGGTCTATTTTTGCACCCATTAGTCGGGGCAACAAAAGAAGATGATATCGCCGCCGATGTGCGGATGCGTTGCTATGAAATTTTGCTGGAACACTACTACCCCTTAGACCGGGTAACTTTGGCAATCAATCCCGCCGCAATGCGTTATGCTGGGCCTCGTGAGGCTATATTCCATGCTTTAGTCCGCAAAAACTATGGCTGTACTCACTTTATCGTCGGCCGGGATCATGCTGGCGTTGGTGACTATTACGGCACTTACGATGCTCAGTATATCTTTGATGAATTTGCGCCGAGTGAATTGGGCATTGTGCCAATGAAATTTGAACACGCTTTCTACTGTATGCGTACTAAGCAGATGGCAACATCTAAAACCAGTCCCAGCAGGCCAGAAGAACGCATCCACCTGTCGGGAACAAAAGTCCGGGAAATGCTGCGGCGCGGTGAGTTACCTCCCCCAGAATTTTCCCGTCCAGAGGTGGCGGCTGAGTTGGCGCGGGCAATGCAGATAGAAGTACCCGCATAATTCGTAATTCGTAATTCGTAATTCGTAATTAAGATCCCACTAGCTACCAGAAATTATGAATTATGAATTAACAATTATTTGATCGACAAACAAACAGTATCTACTGTAACTTTACAATACAGAGTTCAGCCCTGTAAGCTGCTAGCTAATGGGCTTAGGGCTGATAGCTAACTATGAAAAGGCGCAGATTTTTACACAGAATTGGCTCAATACTCGCGGTATTGGGGGTAACTGAAACTGAGTGGTTGACTTTAGGAAATCGCTATTATCAAGCTTTGGCACAACCGAGTCCGCGCAAGTTGGCGTTATTGATAGGTATTAACCAATACCCAAAAATTCCAGCCCTCAGTGGTTGTCTAACGGATGTGGAACTACAAAAAGAGCTTTTGATTCACCGCTTTGGTTTTCAAGGGTCAGATATTTTAACCTTAACTGAGGAACAAGCTAGTAGGGAATTCATTGAGGCGGCTTTTTTAGAGCATCTGGGCAAACAAGCTAAATCTGGCGATCTAGTCGTTTTTCACTTTAGCGGTTATGGCAGTCGTGTTAAATTGGAAACATCGCCAGATATAATCCCAAATGCTCTGGTGACAGCTAATGTGAGTCAGGAATCACAAGACGAGAAAATAGTCAACTATATATTAGAAGAAACTCTACTGCTATTATTGCGATCGCTCTCCACAGACCAAGTAACAGCAGTATTGGATACTAGCTATGATGCTCCTAGCAAAGTAATAGGACTAAAAACTCGCACCCTTCAGGATTCGGGAGCAAAGCTAGCAGCAGGGGAACTCGACTTTCTCCAACAACTTAAAACTCAGAAGTTATCCAACACTCCGATTGTTTTAGCAGCTACCTCACAAGCAAAGCAGCCAGCAAGGGAAGGGCTATTTTCTGGATTTAGTGCGGGATTATTTACCTATGCCTTGACGCAGTATTTGTGGGAATTCACCCCAGCCACCAAAATTCAAGTTGCTCTCTCCCACGTAGAAAATTCTCTATCCAAATTGGGTAGTAAACAGCAGCCAGCATTATTAAGTAGTCAGAAAAATTTAGATGTAACGTCTCTACTGCCAGAGGAGACCATCGGTGCAGAAGGTGCGGTGAGTGATATTCAAGAAGACGGCAAAACAGTCAATCTGTGGTTAGCCGGATTACCTCCACAAGTGCTGCTATACTATGGAGTTAATTCTCGATTCACCCTAGAAACAACAGAGCAATTAATATTGCGATCGCGGAATGGGTTAACAGCAAAAGCGCAAATTTCCCAAATTAAAGGTGCAAATTCCCTACAAATCGGGCAACTCGTCCAAGAAGCAGTTCGAGTTTTACCCCGAAATATTAATTTAATAATTGCTTTAGATACTGGATTGGAAAGAATTGAGCGGGTAGATGCCACAAGTGCCTTTGCCGCGTTTCCCCGTGTTTCCATTGTAGTAGCAGGAGAAAAACCTGCTGATTATATATTTGGTAAGCTACAGGAAATTCCTAGTCGTTATGGTCTATTTTCTCTTGGTGGCGAACTAATTCCCAATACCACGGGAGAAGTTGGAGAAGCAGTAAAATTAACAGTGCAAAAGTTAGCGCCAAAATTATCAACCTTGCTAGCAGCCAAGTTATGGCGACTCACAGAAAATCAAGGCTCTTCCCGCTTGGCTCTCAAGGCAACTTTAGAAATAATTAGTGGTATATCGCCTCGCGTCGTCATGCAACGCGAAACAGTCCGAGGTTTAAAAACTGAAACTTCGATTAAAAAATCACTCTCCACTCCCATTGTGCCTATCGGTAGTCGAATGCAATATCGAGTGGAAAACCAGAGCGATCGCCCAGTATATTTAATCTTGCTGGGATTAAACAATAATCATACAGCAGTTACCTTCTACTCTTGGGAAACCCCCCAGGAATCAAACACTGCGGACACTAAGCCCATCTTGAAAGAAGTCGTCATCGCCCCAGGTGAAACCCTCACCCTACCCCAAGTTAATGCTGCTTCCCAATGGGTGATTTCAGAGCCAGTTTCTGAGTGCGAACAACAACTGATTTTTAGTCCTGTCTCCTTTAGCGGAACTCTCACCGCCTTGAACACCGCTAAGTATTCCGCATCTGAACAACGGCCGATTGGCCCATTGTTGAATTCCTTAGATGTTGCACAAGCCTTGCTGCAAGACTTGCATAACGCCAGCGCCCTCAAAACGGAGATGAACAGTACAGCGGCCGACTCATATATCTGGGATGTGAATCATTGGGCAAGTCTTAGCTTTAGTTTTCAAGTAGTGGAAACAACGAGATAATCCAAAATACCCTTAGTTTAGGGAGAATCAAGGCTTGTCCTAAATCATTTGTGACACTTTGCGGTATCTAAAACCCCAACTTCTTCGAGAAGTCGGGGTTCTAACTTTTCAGGAATGATTTAGGATTGCTATATATGCCAGAAATAAGGAATATCTATAACTTATGATTATTTACCTATTGCAATAATTCATTCGGCAGAAGGAGGTAAGCAAATAAATAAAATTTTATCCTGGTTGTTAGGAAGTGAAAATAATTTTTTTGAGGTTAAATAATTAATAATGGTACTCTACAAATTAGAAGATTTTGAGCCTAACTATCGTGATACCATTGAAGGTCAAGATATTAATGGGCTTGGAGTTTATACACAGGGGAATGACGAAAAGGTTGGTACTGTTAGCGATATTTTAGTTGATGAAGAAGGTCATTTTCGCTATCTAGTTGTTGACTTAGGCTTCTGGATTTTTGGTAAAAAAGTATTACTTCCAATTGGTCGTGCCCGTATCGACTACAATACCGATCGCGTTTACACAATTGGCTTGACTAGAGAGCAAGCAGAACAATTACCTGAGTTCAACGAACGCCAAACCCTTGATTATGACTATGAAGAACGGGTGCGTGGGGTATATCGCCAACCAACAGACTACACCCTTCCTCTAGATACTTCAGCGCCAGCACCATTAGATCCTTTAGCAACACCGATAGCAGCCCCGTTGGATGCAACACCTGCTTACGCTCGTGATAATTATAATTACGAAGGTGAGCCTTCTTTATTTGGGTTAAATGAGCAAGATCATCAAACCCTGAAATTGTATGAAGAACGGCTGATTGCTAGCAAACGCCGCCAAAAAACTGGAGAAGTATCCATTGGCAAGCGTGTTGAAACTGATACCGCACGAGTTGCAGTCCCAGTAGAAAGAGAGCGCGTTGTGATTGAGCGTGTCACTCCAGCAGATGCAGGTACTGCCGTTTCTGGACGCGAAGCAGATTTCCGTGAAGGCGAAGTTGCTCGGATAGAAATTCACGAAGAAACTGCTGATGTTCGTAAAGAAGCATTTTTGCGTGAAGAAGTCAGAGTTAGAAAAGTGGTGGATCAAGAAACAGTTGAAACTCAAGAAACTGTGCGTCGTGAAGAGTTAGATGTGAATTCTGCTAATCTTCCGATTGAAGAACGCTAACTAAAGATAGTCATTAGGTAGTAGAGTAACTAATGACTAATAATTAATTCGACACAGTACAGGTGAGGCTGTTGAATGAGCTTTACCTGTGCTTGTAATAGCTGAGAATGAGCAATACATTTAATTTAGTTAATACAAATTACTTGTGAGGTTGTATAAAACAAGGAGATTTTTACTTCTTATTTTATCAAGCCTGATATTTGTGCAGCCTCTCAGACACTTAGTATAAGTACATAACAGTTGATAAACTTTGCATATTATGACTAGCCAACCGATGACAAAAAACATTGGACAGGCAAACGCTAATGGTACTAACACCTCAATAGCGGATTTGAAGAAGAAGGTTAATAACTTTGCTGTATTTGATCGGCAAGGTAAGCTTGTAGGAGTAGTTCATGATTTAATTGTGGATGCTAATCGCCGACTAAACCTAGTTATATCGAACCGAGCGAATCAGCAAACTCTAGAATATGACCGGCAGTTAACTGATAAAAATCCTTCTTTATTTCGATTGCAGAGCCAGAGAATAAAAAAAATCGACAAGCCGACTAAATCTGTTTTCATAGACTTCAATAAATCAGAAATCGAATATATGCCTGAATATTCAGAAACAGAAAAACCAGGCGATGTCTCCGACGGGCTACGCCTAAGCAACTCAACTGAGCAATTGGCCAATAATCAACCGATAAATAGCCCAGTTGAGCCAGTAAATTTAGCAGAGGTCAGCGAAGAACAGATTATTCGTCTACTAGAAGAACGACTAGTTGTTGAAAGTAGCAAGCGGAAAGTTGGTGAGGTAATTGTTCGGAAAGTAATCGAAACCCGGACGATCGAAGTTCCTGTCCGGCGTGAAAAGTTGATTGTGGAACAAATTAGCCCAGAATACAAACAACTAGCAGAAATCGATTTGGGTCAAGGGGAAATTACTGGCGTTGACTTGACCGGAGTAGAAAGACTTGAAGTTACACATTTTGATAGTGGTTTAACAGTGAGTGGCGAATTTAGCTCACCGAAAACGGCTAGTTTGTTGTTGAATGCGATCGCACTAGAGCGAAATCACGGCTGCAATCAGGTGCGAGTCACTATTGCAGTTGAAAATGAATCACACCAGAAAAAATACCAGGATTGGTTTGACCGTTGTTCTCAAGGTCAATCGCCAAAGTCTGAAAAATAAGTTTCTAGCAGATAAATTAGTAGGGTAGGCATTGCCTACCCTATTTTTTTGCTGATTTAATAACTTCAGCCCGGAGAATGTCAAAATACTAAGCAGTTGCCGTTCTTTTGGCTGCTTGCAATGAAATTTCGACTGAAGAGACTTTCACCGAAGAAACGACAGCGCCCGATCCCACCTATTCAGATTAAAGTTCGAGATGGAAAATTTGAGATTATGGGTATGGGTGTATGGCATTCCTACTGGCGCGATCCCTACCATTTGCTGTTAACGATTCCCTGGATTGGCTTTCTGCTCCTGATTTGTACTTTCTATCTAACTATTAATGCTCTATTTGCCCTAGCTTACTTGATCGGAGGAGATTGTATTGCCAACGCCCGACCTGGCTCTTTTTTAGATGTCTTTTTCTTTAGCGTGCAAACCCTAGCATCCATCGGCTATGGGGCAATGTATCCTAAAACAACTTACGCCAACATTATTGTCACCATTGAAGCAATGATCGGTTTGATGGGAATTGCTGTGATGACAGGACTAGCGTTTGCTCGATTCTCCCGACCCACAGCCCGTGTGGTTTTTAGCCGTGTTGCAGTAATTACACCTCATGATGGGATGCCGACTCTCATATTTCGCAGCGCTAATAAGCGTCGCAATATAATTCTGGAGGCGCAGATGCGAGTCTACTTAATGCGCGACGAAATAACCCTAGAAGGGCAGTTCATGCGTCGGTTCCACGATCTCAAACTGCTAACGAACCAAACACCTAGCTTCACGTTAAGCTGGTCAGTGATGCATGTCATTGATGAGTTTAGTCCTCTATATGGGATGACACCAGAATCTTTAACCCAGACAAATACTATTCTGATCGTCTCTTTGAGTGGCCTTGATGAAACGGTTGCACAGCTCGTCCATGCCCGTCATACTTATGGTGCTAATGATATTTTATGGAACAATCAATTTGCCGATATCTTCCACCACACACCCGATGGACATCGATACATTGATTACAACCGCTTCCACGATGTTTTACCTTTAGATGAAAAGAGTTGAAATGCCTGAAAGTTACTCGGAAGTCTGATTGAGTGGTGATTGTAAGGGTTTAACCACAACCCGACCATTTTCAACTACAGTGCAACTTTTAACCATCGTCTTACAGTGATTAACTGGGACATCCTGGCAATGGTTTTGGTAGCAGATATTTTGATTTTGCTCTTGTTGTTGGTTGAGGACGACAACACAACAGGCAGAGGAGGCTAAGGACATATAACATATATTGATCTCTATATCTATTATCGCGCTACTGATGCTATTTGGCTGAAAAATTTGCTACCGATATGTTTTGATAACTTAGGACAATAGGCAAAGTAGAGGATCGCGTCTGTGTGCCCCTAGCATCCCGAAATTTAGTTCAGTGCCGGTTATTGGACAGTAGGTTTTTCTAATGAAAAAATTTTTGAGATACCTGGGTTTAGGTTTGCTATCTACGTTTTTGACTGCTACTCCCGGATTGGGAGCTGAACGCATTAGTTTTTATTACCCTCCCTTCGGCGAATTCTCCTTGTCTGTGGACTCGCTGGAAACTTTTGCCAAAGTTGGCAAAATCGATCGAGATTTTTCATTTTATGCTAGCCGTGCTACCCCCGAACAACTCGCTCAACTGCGGGATCTACTCCAGCAACGGTTTAATGTCTCTCCGACTTTGGTGTCTCAGGTGACTTACTCACCTACAGGCGAGCAGCTGGTGCAACAACTAGGAAAATTACTCCTCACTGAGTCTCGAAAAAATGGCTTCTATGCCATCCGTGCCTCTTTGATTTTGGCTGCTGCTGATGATAAAGAGGGTTTAACGGTTGTGAATTTGCTGCGTAAATTTCCCAGCAATACTATCCGAGTGAATTTTACAGAGGGGTTAAGGATAGTTGATGACTTGTCACAATTGATCAAGAAAAAGGATGAAGTTTTTGCCTCTCTTCAAAAAGAAGCGATCGCCGAAGCGGCCAATTCAACCGTTGACTTCTCAAAACAAGCAGATTTGCGATCGCCAGGAAAATTCCGTTGGCAGAAAAAAAGCCTGGATCTAAATGACATTTCTCGCAATCGCCGTCTACCGGTGGATATCTATTTACCTACAACTCAAAACTCAGAACCAACAGATAAAAATTCTCTGTCTCCTCCCTTTCCTCTGATTGTCATTTCTCATGGCCTCGCCTCAGACCGCTCTACCTTTGTCTACCTGGCTGAACATCTAGCATCCTATGGTTTTGCTGTTGCTGTACTAGAACATCCTGGTAGTAATGCCCAACGCATTCAACAATATTTTGCGGGTTTGGCAGGGCCACCAGATGGAACAGAATTTATCAACCGACCAATAGATGTCAAGTATCTCCTCAATGAACTCGAACGTCGAGATAAAACCGATCCCACCCTCCAAGGAAAACTCAATTTTCAGCAAATTGGGGCGATCGGTCAGTCCTTTGGTGGTTATACTGTTTTGGCTCTCGCAGGGGCAAAGATTAACTTTGAGCAACTGCGCCAAGATTGTAATCCCAATAATTCATCTTTTAATTTGTCGCTTGTTTTGCAGTGTCAAGCAACTGAGTTATCCGCAACGAATTATGAACTCCAAGACGATCGCATTAAGGTAATCATGGCGATTAACCCGATTGATAGCTCTATTTTGGGTGAGGCCGGTGTGAGTCAAATTAAAATACCTATAATGCTGGTAGCAGGTAGTCAAGATATTTTCGCCCCGCCTGTATTCGAGCAAATTCGCCCCTTCACCTGGCTTTCCGATCCCAATAAGTACCTGGCTTTGATTGAAAACGCCACCCACTTTTCAGCGATCGCCGAACCTACTTCTGAAAATGATGTTTTACCTGTGCCACCTGCTTTGCTAGGCCCCGATCGCGCTCCTGTTTATTCCTATCTCAACGCCCTCAGCGTCGCTTTTATGGAAGCCCATCTCCTCAACCGCTCGGAATACCGTTCCTATTTGCAGCCATCTTATGCGAAATTTATCAGCAAGGAGCCGCTTAATCTCAGTCTTTTACAGTCGTTATCGGTAGCTCAATTCAATCAAATCTGGAGTGAATCAATTCCCCAGTCAGTCAAACTACCAAATCCTCAACTTACCCCTACTCCACGTTAGTTATCAGCCCAGCATCAAAAGACCTCTCCCTGGCTTTACTACACAAAACCTTCCCTTTTCGAGTCCGAGAGAAATTTGAACTTTAGTTCAAATCGTAGAGAGGTTCATCCAACTCATGTTAACTGTGGAGCGATCGTTACAAATTGCGTAAATATACGCAGTGCGGCAGAAGGCAGAATATTAGAAATTACTAGAACTTACAACAAGATCCCCAACTTCTCTAAGAAGTTGGGGATCTTGCTATTCAGGAATGATTTAATTTTGCGATGGACAAGTCTCAAACATTTCTTTGATAAACTCAAAGCTAAACCCAAACAAATTACTATTTACACTAAAGTTTAAGCAGATTAAGCGCTGTTGTAATTTGCATTAAAGATGAGCCGATAGCCCTCTTTTATGATTTAAAAAAATAATAAGTCAGAAACCTCTATTTTAAAGAAATCAGTAAATATGCTGATAGAAATCTGTCAGTTATTTAGTAACTCTAGCTATTGCAACCATAAACTAAAAGGCTATATGTCTTTTTTGTTCCTAATAGATGAATTAGATATAACAATTGCCCAAAACATGGCTATTTGTCAGGAAAGTGAGATATTTGTACTGAGGGATTTATAAAAACTTATTTAATAAAATCTTTTATATATATATGCTTGTCGTTAAGAAGTATTAAGAAATTCTTATTAAAGAATATTGCAATACCTTGATTTAATTGCTAACGTGTGTATGACAACGATGCTGATGAACGCTCTGATCTAGGAGAAATAAAATCTATGAGCTATACCGATTCAGCCAAGTGTGTTAGGCTTTGACGGGTTAAAAACGAGAAATTTCTGCCTCGTATAGACAATTATGAGGGATTGCAGATTAACCAAGAATATATCTCGTTGCTATTAGTTTCAGTTTGATTTTAATTGCAATTGATTATTTGTCTTACTTTGTGCCGACAAGCGAGTAGCTCTCAATTGTGTGTATCGGCAATAACGAAGAGGTTGGTAAGGCTTAGATTTTGGAGAATAAAACCAATGAAGATTCAAGGTAAAGTTGCCCTAATTACAGGGGCTTCGCGTGGGATTGGACGAGCGATCGCTCTAGAACTAGCGCAACAAGGCATCAAGCGACTGATATTAATAGCACGCGATCGCCGCAAGTTATTGGAAGTAGCCAACGAAATCGAGGCTATGGGTACAGAAACTGCGATCGTAGCTTTAGATTTGACGCAGACAATAGAAGTGAATATCGCTGTTGCCCAACTGTGGCGCAATTACGGACAGATTCACCTGCTAGTTAATTGTGCGGGAGTCGCATACCAAAGCTCATTTTTGCAATCTAAAATGCCCCAAGTTCAAGAAGAAATCTCTGTGAACTTGTTAGGAATGTACAACCTCACTAGTCTGATCGCTCGACGCATGGCCAGCCAAAGACAAGGGACAATTGTCAATGTATCAAGCCTGATGGGGAAAGTTGCAGCACCAACAATGGCGACATATTCAGCAACCAAGTTTGCCATCTTAGGATTTACCCAAGCCTTGCGCCAGGAACTAGCTGAACACAATATCCGAGTCATTGCATTACTGCCTTCCCTCACAGACACAGACATGGTGCGCGACTTAAAATTATTTCGCTGGGTAATCCCCATGACTCCCCAGCAAGTGGCTAAAGCACTCGTGACTGGAATGCAAAATGATTCGCCAGAAATTTTAGTCGGATGGCAAAGTCATCTAGCAGTGTTGTGTCAACGCCTCGCCCCTTGGTTATTAGAGCTAATTTTGCGAATAGCAACACCGCCAGCACCAAGCAGACAGCGGCTGATTGAAAAACTTATCCCTTCGCGTAGCGTCTCGTAGAGAAGGGGAAACGTAAAGAGCGATCGCAGTTTGCATCAATACATAAAGTTGCAGATCAGAAATTGCTGTGCGATCGCATAATTAGACATACCTTGTTTCGGAGCAATCAGAAATGCTTTCCTTCCCCACAACCTTGGCTCCTTTGCCCGAAATCATTGATGGCTTGCCGAATATTTCTGGTTGGGAAACAGAGGTTCTCTCTGTAGTTAACCACGATCGAGCAGTATTTTTACCAAGAACGAATATTCGCTTAGAAGACGTAAATGCTGTATTTGCGATCGCCTTACACATGCACCAGCCAACTATACCTGCTGGAAATGGCGGAACACTCATCAGCAATTTGCAATACATGTTTGAACATCCCAACGAGGGGGATAACCACAATGCAAATCCGTTTGCATATTGTTACAGCCGGATGGGAGACTTGATCCCCGAACTTGTAAATCAAGGTTGCAATCCCCGTGTAATGTTGGATTACTCAGGTAATCTATTGTGGGGACTGCGACAAATGGGACGCGGTGATGTTCTCGATAGTCTCAAACGAATTACTTGCGACTCAACTTATCAACCTTATGTAGAATGGCTGGGCACAATGTGGGGTCATGCAGTTATTCCTTCTACACCCATAGCAGATATTAAATTGCATATCGTTGCATGGCAACATCACTTTGCGGCAATTTTTGGCTGGGAAGCATTAGCGCGAGTCAAAGGATTTTCACCTCCAGAAATGCACCTCCCCAATCACCCCGACGCTCTCTTTGAATTTGTAAAAGCGCTGAAAGAATGTGGATATCGTTGGTTACTCGTTCAAGAACATTCTGTAGAAACAATTAATGGTCAATCTCTTACCCACAAACATTTACCACATCGTCTAATTGCCCGTAATTCTCAAGGCGAAACAATTAGTATTACAGCCTTAATTAAAACCCAAGGTTCGGATACTAAATTAGTTGCACAAATGCAGCCTTATTATGAAGCCAAAACCTTATCTAAACAACAAATTGGCAGTGTATTTGTACCCCCAATAGTTAGCCAAATTGGAGATGGTGAAAATGGCGGGGTGATGATGAATGAATTCCCAAGTGCTTTTAAACAAGCTTGGTGGGATATGGTAAATAACGGTGGAGGAAAATCTGGTGTTGTTGGGATGTGTGGTACAGAATATTTAGAATTCATCGAAGCTGCGGGATGTAAACCTGAAGATTATCCAACTTGTCAACCAGTGGGACAACATCAGATTTGGGAGAGAGTTTCACCAGACAATAATCAACCGGAAGCTGTAGAGAATGCGATTCAAGAATTGAAGCAAATAAACTCTAATTTTCATCTGGATGGAGCCTCATGGACAAATCATATCAGTTGGGTAAAAGGATATGAAAATGTTTTATCTCCTATGTATCAATTAAGCAGTTTATTCCATCAAAAATTCGATCCATTACAGCAAACTGATTCAGCAGAACCTATCACCAGACAATCTCACTACCGCAACGTTCTTCTACATAATCTTTTGCTGCAAACCAGTTGTTTTCGTTATTGGGGACAAGGTTCTTGGACTGATTACGCACGGGAAATTTACCAACGTGGCGAAAGTTTATTGCAGATGAATTGAACTGAATATTGGGGGCTGGGGAGTTAATTTTTGAGAAAATGCTCCCCAAGTTTTTTATGTAGTTTTTGTATCGTCAGATGAATCGGAAAATAAAAACTTATACCAATTTAATATGAAGCTGCATAGAAAAGAGCTTCTAAAATAAAGTTATAAAAAGAGACAGATATTACCTGCTCAAGTGTAAGTTGGTCAAATATTTCTTGGATGCGATCGCGTAATACCAATTTAATCTGAAGCTGCATATATGAGAAAACAAACTCGATAAATTCAAATAACCATGAGCCGCCCTTTTAAGATTGAAATCGCAGAGAGCGAATGTTAAGGAAGTGTTTGAAGGTTTGGGGTTAATGACCTGGGAATCATTCGCCAACAACCGCCTGCCACTGCTAAACCTCCCAGAAGATATCCTTGATGCATTAAGGGAAGGAACACTAGAGTACACCAAAGCTAGAGCGATCGCCCAGATTCCCAAGTTGAATGAGCGTGTTGAGTTTTTAGAACAAGCTATTGCCCTAAACTGGTCTTTAAGCGAAATCAGGCAGCGCATTAGTGAGAAGAAAAGCCCAGCCTCTACCTCAAACACCGAGTCGAACAATTACAAAGAGCGCTTTACTGCTGCGACTACCAAACTAAGGAAGTCGCGCATTTGGTCAGACCCGAAGAAGCGCAAGCAAATAGAAAAACTACTTGCACAACTGGAGACGTTGACAAAAGTTGAGTAAAGGCAAGAGTTTATTACTCTCTGGGTAACAACCGCCTCACGGTGTCTGGTAATAAACGTTCTAAAAAAAGCTCAATATTCCTACTATTGCGTTGATATAAAGTTCCCAAATAGATCATAGATATTCCCAAAACTGTTAGCGCAAACGGAAATAAGACTGCATTCTGAAAGACGCTGTAAGCGAGGTGTCCTAGATAACTAAAGACACCCATTCCCCCAAAAACAATAAAAACTTTTCGTTTTAACAATACCGACAGCAACATTAACCCTAAATTAATCAAACAATAGAGAAATTTTTGAAATTCATTACTGTCTCCCATTAAAGTAAGACCAAACCAAAAGGCAAGTAATCCAAACAAATATAGCCAAAAAGAATAATCTCCATCGCGTCTACGAGTGCGGATATCTACTAGATAAGCGACAACAATACAAGCAATACCAAACCACAGGGAAACTAATAGTCGTAGCTGCCAATTGTACGTTTTTTCACCAAACAATAATGGTGTGATATCCATAGACATGAAATATAGCGAAAAGGCGATGGGAGCAGTTAAAAAAGGAAAACGTACAAAGTTGATGGCAACTAAACCTGCGATGATAGTTCCTAACTCCATCAAAAACCAACTGCCTTTAATCCAGAGATAAAAATCTTGATATGTACCAGGGTCGCCTTGAGTCCAAAAACCTGTTGTACGTTGCAGTCCGTAAATTGCTAAAGGAGTCAAGGAAACTGCAATGGTAAATAGCAAACCTCCAGGAATTTTCATCTCTTGTCGCCACCAGAGGTTGCTTCCTGCAAGTACAAAGCACAAAGCATAAATGCTGGCTAACAAAAAAATCCCACTGCCCCCAAATGATTCCCATGCTAATGTCATGAACCAAGTCATGGCTGAGATAACAATTAATGCCCCAAAGTAAAAAGTGACATTGGCAAAATTGAATTGCGGACGTTCGCTGTTACGCACAGAAAGTGCATTCCATAACGCATTGGCTTGTTCTGCTGTAATTAAGCCTTGGGAAACCGCCCAATCTAAATCTTCCTGATAAATTTTCATAGTTATTTATCTCGACTAACTCGACTCAATCATGGCTTTTTTTTAAGAAATAGTCGAGATTTTGTGCCGATTTTTGTTTGCTCCCGTTTGTCTTCTAGAATCGATTCAAAAACAGATTTTCAATGCCTTCTTTACAACAAAACCTATCGGTAAAGGGACAGGAATGGGAATGGCTATCAGCTATCAAATTATTACAGAAAAACATGGCGGCAAGTTAGAATTTTTTTCGACATCGGCAAAAGGAACGGAGTTTGTGGTTCAAATTCCTATCCACCACCAAGGTTGGGAAGTCATCTAATAATTTGGGCATTGGCAATTGGGCATTGGGCATAATTCTGCATCAATTAAACTAAAGGTAATAAAATTTCAAATTTTGTACCTATACCAATCTGTGAATGGAAATTTAATTTACCACCATGTTTCACGGTGATAATTCGATAACTTACTGCTAAACTAGTATTTTTACTATTCTTTGTTTCCAGAGAAAAAGACTCCATAATTTGCTGTTGTAATTCTTGAGACATTCCAGGGCCATTGTCAGCAATGCGAATTAAGACCCAACGAGAATCTGGTGCATTTGGGTTGCTTGTTTCTTGTGAAATAACTTCTGTAGTAATCTCAATTCGAGGTTTTTGAACAGTTTTTGTATCTTCTAGATGCAACTGCTGTCGCACTGCTTCATTGAGTAAAGTATCTACAACTTCACTGAAAATATTCATCAATACCTGGTTTAACTGCCCCATAAAGCAATACACTGGAGGCAATTGACCATAGTATTTGACAATTTCAATTTCTCCTTGAAGACGACTATTAATTAATAAAATAATACTATCTATACAAGCGTGTAAATCTACTGGTTTAGGATAAAGCTCATCGATATGACAGAAGTTTTGTAAACTAGTGACAAGCTTTTTTAATCTTTCCGCCCCAGTGCGGATACTAGCAAGCGATCGCGACAAATCTTGTTCTAAAAAATCAAATTCAATATCTTCTTTAACCTGATTAATTACCTGGGAAGTTGATGGTAACTCTTTTTCATAAGCTGCTATTAGCTTGAGTAAATCTTGACTGTAGTTTGAAACATAAGTTATGTTACCCCAAATAAAACCCACTGGGTCTAAAATTTCGTGCGCTACGCCGTCTACCAAACGTCCCAAATTTGCCATTTTATCATTTTGGATCATTTGGGCTTGGCTGCGTTCATACCGCACCAGATTGTCCATTCCTCGAATTTGCCAAGAAATAATATTCAATTCTTGGACATCTAACAATCTATAAGCACCAGATTCTGTTTCTACTACAATTGGTTCGGCTAATAATTCAGGCGATCGCTTTAAACTAAGTTGCATCGCAGTTGAAATCGCTGTTGTATCAGCAAGCAGCAACATCGGTATCCGCGCATAGCTGTAGAGAACGCCTAATGGTTGCTGGACAAATAACTCTTGTCCGAATGGGCGAATCAAAAATTCCAGCAGTCGCCGCCGCGAAATCATCCCAATGAACTTTCCCTGTTCTACCAAAATTATTCCTGGTAGTAGGGGGTATTTTTCTAAAAAACTAGCCACTTCCATGCCAGTGTGATTGATTTCCACTGGGAAGTTATACATTGGTAGTTCTTGGAGGGTTGAATCTAAATCGAGTTCGCGATCGCTACCAAGAGACAAAAATGGCGGTGAGATTTGGCTACTGAATTCTTCTGACACTAGACACCCTGATTTTTACAAAGAATTGGGTAAACAATAAGTTAATATTTTACATTCTGCCACCCTGGAAATCTGGTTTCGGTTTAAGTATCTAATAAAACTAGTGGTCTGTCAGGGTGAAAATCGTTTGCAAGTAATTGGCGTGCGATTTATAAACTGGCGCAAGCTAAACTTAAAAATAACCTTTACTAAAGAGTGCAAAGGTAGCGTTATGACCTCTGTAAGCAATCCACCCAGCGCCCTCACTCCTTTCCCCGATCATACCCAGCTTCCTGACTCTGACGGCACATTTGTGAAAAATTGGCAAGAGCATCCCCAAAGTCTTCTACTAACTGACTCTATTACACCCCTCCTCAAGCAATTAAATCCTGAAGATCAATATTGTATTGGCCAGGATTTAGGCATTTACTGGCGGTTGACCGATCCCCCTGAAAAAGGCGCAGAAGCACCAGATTGGTTTTATGCACCAAACGTACCGTTTTTGCTGAATGGGCAAACGCGACGTTCTTATGTATTGTGGCAAGAGTCTATTGCCCCGTTGATTGTCTTAGAATTTGTCTCTGGGGACGGTAGTGAAGAACGAGATAAAACTCCTTGGAAGGGTAAATTTTGGGTTTATGAGCAGGTGATTCGTCCTCCCTTCTACGGCATTTATGAAGTGAATAAAGCCAGTATAGAAGTTTATCATCTGATTGAAGGACAGTATCAGATTTTACTAGCAAATGAACGAGGACATTATCCCATCGTTCCTTTGGGTGTCGAATTAGGCTTATGGCAGGGAGTTTATCAGCATGTGGAATTACCCTGGCTGCGTTGGTGGGATTTACAAGGTAATTTGTTGTTGAGTGGCGATGAAAGAGCCGAACAAGAATCCCAAAGGGCTGAACAGGAACGCCAAAGGGCTGAACAAGAACGCCAAAGAGCCGATCGCTTAACTGCCCAACTGCGATCGCTCGGCATTGAACCAGAAGTCTGATATCTGACTACGAATTACGAATTAAAAAGGGCTGGTGTAAAAGAGTCATCTATGGCTTAATTTGTTTAGATACAAATTTTACAGCTATCAGGGTAATCGCGATGACAAATAGACCTCCTTCCGAACCGGAGTCATCCCAAAGAACTACTCTTGGCTTTGATGAGTTTATAGCCATTCTGGTTGCCTTCACCGCTATCGGAGCGATTCTTTTTTGGTCATTGTCCCGTAGAGATTCTAGCTGGAACTTCAACGGGCTGCTGTCGGCTTCTTCCACTCCATCGCCTAGCGTTCAACCAAATCCACTATTGCCTTCTCCTGCTACCAAGGTAAAACCTTATGTAGTCCCCAATAACATTTTGCCCTATTCTGCACCGGAGGCTGTTGTTGAACCCACTACACCTTCATTACCAACGAACAGCCCCGCCCCTTACCGCGCAGTGTTACCATCTGTTCTGGTAATCCCGACTCAACCTCCACAACTACAGACACCTGTATCCCCTTCAGCAGGACTTGAGCCATCAATTACATCATCAGCATTGCCTTTAGTAACTCCGGCAAAACAAAAATCTATTATTCCACCGCCAATTGCATTTAACGATGTGCCGACTAACTTTTGGGGTCGGCGTTTTATAGACGTTCTTTCTTCTCGTAGTATTCTCAAGGGGTTTCCTGATTATTCTTTTAGACCAAATCAGCCTGTAAACCGTGCTGAATTTGCTGCTATAGTGCAAAAAGCTTTTGACCAAGAACCATCTAAGACTGCGATCGCATTTCAAGATGTACCAGCAAAATTCTGGGCAACTCCAGCAATTGACAGAGCCATCAGTGGCGGATTTCTCACAGGCTACCCGAAAAAAACCTTCAAACCACAAGAAAATATTTCACGAGTGCAAGTTTTGGTTGCCCTTGTTAGTGGGTTAAATTTGAAAGCGCCCACTTCCCCAAATCAGATTTTAAGTGTCTATAAAGATGCTAAAGATATTCCACCTTATGCTGTTAGCAAAATAGCTGCTGCTACAACCAATGGTTTGGTAGTTAATTATCCAAATCCACAAATTCTTGCTCCCAACAAAGTAGCTAGTAGGGCTGAAGTAGCCGCGATGATTCATCAAGCTTTAGTAAAACGGGGCAAACTAGAGGCAATTTCATCTCCAAGTATAGTGCGATTGCCCAGCGAGCGTCCTCCAGAAATTTCGCGCACTCCAAAGGTTAAATTATCTCCAGGAGGCTCACCTCAACGATAATTTGTAATTTGTAATGACGCTCTCTACGAGACGCTCTTGCTAGCTTGCTTCTTTGTAGGAGTATGCCGACTCTCTTTCTCGTGTCGCTAACGTAATTCGTAATTCGTAATTCAACTAAGAATCACAGTAAGCTACCTCTAGGGATAGTAGGTTATGGGTCAGGCTAAAATCCCCATCTATAAATTGCGAATTACGAATTGTTAATCAACTTTGTACGGAATTTTAACAGAAAGATGAACGCCGATTTCCGGCGTTCATCCTTCTATGATTTGGAATTAGAGCGTACTCTTACACAGGAGTATGTCTCATAGAGAAGCGATAATTAGATATTAAGCTTCTGGAATTTGTTTACCAACCACTTGTGATTTAAGAGTGGTGATTTCACTAGTTAACTCTTTCCTGGTTGAGGCTTTGAGTAAATAACGGTAAACAAACCAGGCAGAGTAACCAATACCAATCAACTCAAAAGTAGGCGCTACTAAGGGAATATCATTCAAAGCATCTAATATTGCCAAGAGGACTTTAACTCCAACAATTGATCCCACAATTAAACCAACTGTTACCAGCGGTTGCTTATATTGATTAAAGAAGCTTCCGAGATAGTCTGGCAATGTTGCTAAAAAGGTAGAAATTTGCTCCCCGTATTTTAGCCATTCATCTTGAGACTGTGCGGGAGGCTGAAGTTTGGTGATGGTTCCCGTTTGGGTGTTGATCTCTGCCACTGTAGTCTCTTTGGATGCGGTTTCGGTAAATTCTGGTTCTGGCATTTTCACTCCCATTAATTTGACAGTTGAGTTTTTCTAATCTGGATAATTACAACCAAAAGGCTGTTGATTAGGTAATGCACAAGTGCATCAGTACAATTGGGTAAAGGGCACAAAAGGGTTTTAGTGTCCTATAACTATAATTGCCGCCTAATATCTACTGCATCAACTACAAGGTAGACAGTCAGTAGGAGAATAGAATTCAGAAGGCAGCAGGATGTATTATAATCGGACTTCTGAGTTCTTTTCTGAATCAACTGGAATCCTCTGGTTGTGATTATCCCATTCCGTGTCATTTACTCATAATCGTACTAAATCTAAGTACAAATCAGGCAAAAATCAGCCCACCTCTCATTTATATAAGCCTAAAAGCCGATTTTAGCCAATATTAAAGCTATCTTAAGCCGGGTTCGTCAATTAACGCATTCGGATTGATATTAATCTGTAATAAAAATTTTTGTGTGTTTGCATATACTAGACTTTAAACCTATTTTGTGATAAGCATACCTGGGGATTAGAGATGAGGGAGAAATAACCAATGCCCCATGCCCCATTATCAAAGCTTTTGTTTTTTTCCTGATTGTATTAATTTTATTAGGAAGCAGTAAGGTAGACTAGTGGCGTAGCTGATGGTAAAAACTTCTTGCCATCAACTGTATATCAAGGAAAGTATTGTGGTAAATAGAAGACAGTCTGAGGCAGGTCTTTAGTGTAGGAAATTATTCGTTGCTTCTGAAACAAGTGAATTCTGCTGGCAGACAGTAATTATACTTAGCACTAATGCTATCAAAACAACTCATAGTATATGAGGTTATGCTAATTATCTAATAAGCAATAATTTTCTATTGCTCAAAAGAAAGATAATGTAAATGTTAATCACCAATTAAACTGATTTGGTAATTTTTGCGGGAAGGCAAGGAGGTTTGGGAAATGCCAACTCAAAAGCCAACCCCTATCGACAGCAGTTCAGAAAGCAAAAAAGTGTCAGCCGAAGAGCCATCGACAGACGAACTACCGACTATAGAATTTCCCTCACGAGGGAAGCTAAAAGCCAGTTCTTGGCGTATCCATCAAAAAATTGGTTATGGGTACTTTGTAGCTATTGGAATTGGCTTTTTTGGTTCACTAACTGGGTTAGTGATTGCCAACTACTACCGGGGAAGGGAAGTGAGGCAATTCAATCAAGCTTACGAACAAGGACAACTACTGAGTAATTATAAAGATGCAGTAGTCGGGGCACAATTACATAGCTCTAATCTAGTTGCTGTACTAGAAAATTCACAACAACTACAAAGCAAAAAAGCCGATTTTCTGAAGAATGTCGAAAAAGCCCAACAATTAGAGTCAAAAATTTCTGGATTTATCGACAGTAAACCTAAAAGACTAGCAGCAACAAGTTCGACTTTACAGACGCTATTGCTGGATTACAAGAATAATTTAAAAGCTTACGTTGACCAAATTGATGTCGTTTTAAAGAAAATTGACTCTCAAAAAGTGCAGTCTCAGCAGATTTCTTCTGCCCGATCGCAGTTATTGATAATTATGCGTGGTGAAACAGCCATGCGGCTAGATCAGCTTTCTGAAAGCTTGGCTAACATCCTGCAAACTGCCGAAATTCAAGAGCAAGAAAGGCAAAAAGCAGTTGAGGAGGCAAAAGTAGTTGAGCGGTTCATCGTGATTTTGAGTATGCTGGTTTCGGTGGCGATCGCAGCTATTGTAGCTTGGCGTACCAGTCGAGCGATCGCAGAACCAGTGATCATCGTCACCCAAGTAGCTGAACAAGTTGCAAGGAAACATAATTTTGATTTGCGAGCGCCCGTCACCACTGAAGATGAAATTGGGCTACTCGCCAAATCTCTAAATCGTCTAATTGAGCGAGTATCTGAGCGAACCAAAGAACTACAACAAGCTAAAGAACTAGCCGAAGCTGCTAGCAAGGCAAAAAGCGTATTTTTGGCCAATGTCAGCCACGAATTACGCACACCACTAAATGCTGTTATTGGCTTAAGCCAACTACTAGAAGACGACGCTACCGATCTTGGTTTATCGGCAGACTTTATTACAGATTTAGAAACAATTAACGCTGCTGGTAAGCATTTACTGCACTTGATTAACGAAATTCTCGACTTGTCAAAAATTGAAGCCGGGAAAATGACCCTCTATCCAGAGACATTCGAGATTGCAAATCTGATTCATAACGTAGTCCTCACAGTCAAACCAGCTATAGAAAAAAATGCCAATGTTTTAGAAGTGCATTTTGATGAGCAACTTGGCACCATGTATGCCGATCAAACTAGGATGCGCCAAGTGTTGTTAAACTTGTTGAGCAACGCCAGTAAGTTCACTACAAACGGCAAGGTAATGCTGACAATCAACAGAGAAAAGGATGAAGTCCGCCTGGATGCTCCTTTGGGGATGATTACTTTTACCGTTACCGATACAGGTATAGGGATGTCTAACCATCAACAGCAGCAATTATTTCAACCTTTTACACAAGGGGATACTTCGACTACGAAAAAGTATGGAGGTACGGGACTGGGGTTAGCAATTAGCCGCCACTTTTGCCAGATGATGGGTGGTGAGATTATTGTCAAAAGTCAGCCGGGAATTGGCTCTACTTTCACTATTCGTCTGCCAATGACTGTGCAGGATTAAATATAATTCGTAATTCGTAATGACGCTTGCGGACTTGCTAATGCTACGCTAAGGTAATTCCTAGCGTCATTACGAATTGTTTAATGGGCATTTGGTAGAACAGTTCCGTTAGCGGATAGCTAAGGTTTAGACCGTTCTAAGTTAAAGAGGTGAGATTCCTCACTCAGAACTCAAATATCAAATCAAGCAATTATACTTATTTCTCCTGTATCTAAATCGTAACGACCCCCGACAATTTTTAATTTGCCCGATCGCACCTGCTCAGTTAAAAGCTTTGATTTCTGCAACCGTTCAATTTGATATTTCACATTTGCCACCACAGCATTCTCAACTGCATCACCTGGCTGATCCTTGACCTTTTTCAGGGCTGGCTTAATTGCCTTTACAAAAGTACTAATATCACCAAGTAACGATTCCTTTTGGACAGCTGCGGTTACAGCCCCACAACGCTCATGTCCCATCACCATCAGCAGTGGAGAACCTAACAAGACAACGGCATATTCAATACTGCCGATCGCTTCATGTGTAGCAATATTTCCGGCAATCCGAACATCAAAGATGTCTCCGATGCCTTGATCGAAAACAATTTCTGCGGGGACTCGTGAATCCGCACAACTAAGAATAGTTGCAAATGGATGTTGAGCTTGAGAAACTTCCTGCAACCGCAGCGCAGATTGATCGGGGTATTGGGGGTGATGCTGAATAAATCGCTGATTTCCCTCCATCAGCTTTTGCAGTGCGGCATCGGGAGTAAGCGATTCAGGGGAAGTTGAGGGTATTTCGGCAGCTTTGGCCTGTTTAACCTGCCAGAGGAAATCGCTGGTAGTTACTGCCATTCCAAATGCCCCGGTGATTCCCAATTTCAAAAAGTCACGACGTTCCATGAAATGCTTCATCTGATTTATAATTTTTTACATTGAGGCAACACATCTGACAGAGCGAATTTCCATCACATCCGAAACGTAGCAAGTACCTCCGAACTTGTTGAGAAGTGGTTTGATATTTTCTACAACACGTTTGAGTTCTTCTGGCATACAAAACGCGAGAATGTAAACATTATCAAGCATGGTCATGTCTAAATCTTCTGTCGTTCCTCGTAATCCTTTGCCAGCAACATTTCGGATTACGGCATGGTTATGTACACCCGACTTGTCTAAACGATCTAAAATTTTAGCAAGCTCAAAGGAGTTGGCAATAATTTCTATCTTTTTAACTACGTGCATATTATTAGCTCCAAAATAGGTTAATTCCGTAGAGATATAACGGAATTCCCACAATAATATTGAACGGAAATGTCACCGCTAGAGCGGTAGAAACATACAGGCTGGGATTTGCTTCTGGAACAGTCATCCGCATAGCTGCGGGGACAGCAATGTAAGAAGCGCTGGCACACAATACAGCGAACAACAGCGAATCTCCGCGAGGCATACCGATCAATTTGGCGATCGCTAACCCAATACCTGCATTGAGTATTGGAATTAGTATGGCAAATAAAATCAGGAAAACTCCGGTTTTTTGCAAGTCTTTAATTCTTCTCGCAGCGACCAATCCCATGTCCAGTAAAAAGAAGGTGAGAACACCATAAAATAGCCCTTGAGTAAAGGGTTCTAATACTTTCCCACCGCGTTCTCCTGTCAAAACACCTATTAATAGACTACCGACTAATAGAAAAACTGAACTATTAAGAAATGCTTCTTGCAAAACTTCCGGCCACGAAAACTCTCGCTTTCCATCGGCGGTGAATATATTCACCAAAATTAGACCAACTATAATCGCTGGAGATTCCATCAGGGCAAGGGCTGCCACCATGTAACCATCAAAAGGAATGGCAAGCTCAGTCAAAAAAGCGCTAGCTGTAATGAAGGTGACGGCACTGATAGAGCCGTAGGTTGCTGCGATCGCCGCCGCATCGTAAGTATCCAATTTCCACTTCAGGATAAAAAAGGTATAAATTGGCACGACACAAGCCATCATCATTGCTGCCGCGAGTGTTAAAATTACTTCCTGAGTTACACCGCTTTTGATTAGTTCTACCCCTCCTTTAAAACCAATGGCAAACAGCAGATACAACGAAAAGAGTTTGGGTATTGGTGCAGGAATTTCTAGATCGGACTTGACAAAAACAGCAGTCATGCCTAAAAAGAAAAACAGGATTGGCGGATTCAAAATATTGGATACAACTAAGCTCAGATCCATATCCACCTCTCCTTGTATTGGTTAAACCTGAAATTAAAGAAATTTTTCATCTTTAAAATTTAACGTGTTGAATCGTCATGTATTGTGTATCGCTACCCCATATCAATTGGGTACTCAAGGAGTGAATCGTCCTATTGGTGACAATACTTATTGTTTAGGTATTAAGTTGGGCTAAGAACAGAAAAAGTGAGGGCTTGCCCAACATTTTTTGATGTTAGATTCCCCGTCGCTGATCTTACGACAGAAAGTGTCAGAAGAACTGGCTATCGACCTATTTAGCGGAGAAAAAATTAACGTATTTTAGGGGCAATTCATGAATTGCCCCTAAAATGTGGTCTATTTACCTAAAAATTAAAAAAGGCGTTTCTCAGCGCAGAAGTCTATCCATTACCTCATTTGCCTGATAATAAAGATTATCTCTAACATTAAGAAGGGCAATCCAGGCAGTTGTGTCTACAAAAACTTTCGTCTTCGTCAAAATTATGATTCTCGCTTTGGCATTCCATAGAGATGACGATCGTGCTGGTGCGCCAAGTCGCCAATGTCTGGATCGACTGCACAATTTTTAATCAACTGCCTCAGCTTATGCCAATCTGAGTCTTCTGGGATTGCTGGTTGAGATGTCTAGTTTTCTTCGACAAACACGATTATAACTGACTGCCCCTCATGCCATTCAATTGGTTCATTGGGACAAACCACACCGTTTTGGAATTGACAGCATAGCTTTTTCTTGCTTCTACATAAATCATGGTAAAGTACCATTCTGGTTAAGAATATTGCCACACAATCTTTATTGACCAAGTTTCGTTAGGATATTGTAACCTGGGCAATAGCGACTCTCTGTTGATGTGACACCAGGCGACGCCGAATAGCCCGTCGTAGACATCGCTTTTTCACATCCATGACAACAACCATCGACTTTCTCAGTCACCTTAACCCTAGTCAACGTCAAGCCGTCGAACACTACTGCGGCCCGTTGTTAGTCGTTGCTGGCGCAGGTTCCGGTAAAACACGAGCGCTGACTTATCGCATTGCCAATCTGATTCTCAAACACCGTGTCGATCCAGAAAATATCCTGGCGGTTACTTTTACCAACAAAGCCGCGCGGGAAATGAAAGAACGGGTTCAACGGCTGTTTGCGGAACAACTGGCCATGAAACAACACGGTCAGCGTTTTGATTTGTTGACAGAATACCAACAAACGCAACTGCGATCGCAAGTTTACAAAAATACGATCAAAGATTTGTGGTGTGGCACTTTCCACAGTCTGTTTTCTCGCATTCTCCGCTTTGATATTGAAAAATATGTAGATGAAAAAGGACGTAAGTGGAATCGCAATTTCTCTATCTTTGATGAATCAGATGTGATGACTCTGATTAAAGAAATCGTCAATAAACAATTAAATTTAGACGATAAGAAGTTTGACGCTCGTTCTGTCCGCTACGCTATTAGTAACGCTAAAAACCAAGGTTTATCACCTCAAGAATTTGAGCAAGATCAGCCAAATTATCGCGGACGGGTGATTGCCCAAGTTTACAATTTATATCAAGATAAGTTAGCAGAAAATAACGCTCTCGATTTTGACGATTTAATTCTTGTGCCAACTAGATTATTTCAGCAAAACGAGCAAGTATTGGGTTATTGGCATCGCAAATTTTGCCATATCCTCGTAGATGAATATCAAGATACTAATCGGACTCAATATCAACTGATTAATTTATTAGTTACTAATGGCGAAACCAAAAAGAGCGAATGGGAATGGCAAAATCGCTCAGTTTTCGTTGTCGGCGATGCAGATCAGTCAATTTACAGCTTTCGGATGGCAGATTTCACCATCTTGCTGGGATTTCAAGAAGACTTTGGTGATGGTTTGGTAGATGATGACACTCAGACGATGGTTAAGCTAGAAGAAAACTATCGTTCTTGTGAAAATATTTTGCAAGCGGCTAATGAACTAATTGAAAATAACACCCAACGGATTGATAAAATCCTGAAGCCGACGCGGGGGCCGGGTGAGCAGATTACTTGTCACAAAGCCGATGAAGAACTTGCAGAAGCGGCATTTGTAATCAATCAAATTCAGACTCTAGAACAGCAAAATCCAGAGTTAAGCTGGGGTAGTTTTGCCATACTTTATCGGACAAACGCCCAATCTCGACCTTTTGAAGAATTGTTGGTGAAATATCAAATTCCTTACACAGTTGTGGGGGGAATGAGGTTTTACGATCGCAAAGAAATCAAAGATGTCATTGCATATTTAAGAGCGATCGCTAACCCATCTGATACAGTCAGTTTATTACGAGTTATTAATACTCCCCGCCGAGGAGTTGGCAAAACCACTATTGATGCTTTGATGAATGCCTCCCAGCAACTAGGGACAACCCTATGGGAAATACTCAGCGACGAAACATCAGTTAATACATTAGCTGGACGGGCGACAAAAGCTGTAAATAACTTTGCCGCAATGATTAGCCGTTGGCAAGCACAAATTGGTACGCTTCCCGTGACAGAGGTTTTGCAAGGAATACTAGAAGATTCTGGTTACGTTCAAGACTTGATGAGTCAAGGCACAGATGAAGCCACAGATCGGGTACAAAACGTTCAAGAACTTTACAACGCCGCACTGCAATTTCAAGAAGAAAACGAAGAGGTTTCACTACAGGACTTTTTAAGTAGTGCCGCCCTAAGTTCCGATTTGGATAACTTAAAAGAAGGGCAGACAGCCGTTTCTTTGATGACTTTGCACGCTTCCAAAGGTTTGGAATTTCCCGTAGTATTTTTAGTGGGATTGGAACAAGGGCTATTTCCTGGCTACCGTTCGCTGGGCGATCCCGCATCTTTAGAAGAAGAACGCCGCCTGTGTTATGTGGGAATTACTCGCGCCCAAGAAAGGTTATTTTTATCACACGCGCGGGAACGGCGTTTGTATGGTTCTCGCGAACCTGCAATGCGATCGCAATTCCTCGACGAATTACCAGAAGAATTATTATCTACCAAACGCGCGAGTCGTCAAAGTTATACCAAAAGTGCCTCTACTCCTAACGGTAAACAAGACACAACACAGAATTGGCAAGTAGGCGATAGAGTATTACACAAAACCTTTGGGCTTGGTGAAATCACTCATGTTTTCGGAACGGGTAGTAAGATGTCTGTGGCAATTAAATTTGCTAGCTTAGGACAAAAAATTGTTGACCCAAGAGTAGCACAGTTGCAAAAAGTTTGAAAATAAGATTCCCAACTTTTCAAATATAGCAAGCGCCAAGGCAGTTAGGACATAGACTAGAAGTATTATCATGACCTACTCTCATTTGATTTGCTATGGCTAAACCCTATAGTTATGACTTCCGCCAGAAGGTGATCCAATCCATCGAGTTAGATGGATTGAAGAAAAGCGAAGCCAGTAAACTCTTTAACATCAGCCGCAATACCATCAACCTGTGGTTACAGCGCAAAGCCGAAACCGGAGATGTTCAGCCTAAGCCTAACCACCCGCCTGGAAATAACCACAAAATCACAGACTGGGATCAATTTCGGGCTTTTGCTAAATCTCATGGTGATAAAACCCAGGTGGAGATGGCTCAACTGTGGGAGGGTAACATTAGCGATCGCACAATCTCACGAGGCTTGAAGAAAATTGGGTTCACGCGAAAAAAAAGACCTACGGCTACCAAGAACGAGATGAGGTGAAACGGCAGATATTCCGAGAGCAATTGGCAACCCATGAGGAAGAAGTGATTGTTTATGTGGATGAAGCGGGCATGGACAATCGAGAAGACTATGCTTATGGCTGGAATGAAAGAGGACAACGGTTTCATGCCTTGAAGTCAGGACGACGGCAGGGGCGAGTCAATATGATTGCAGCTCTTTGTAATGGACAACTGATGGCTCCCTTTACTGTCGTTGGCTCCTGCAATCGAACTGTTTTTGAGATTTGGCTAGAAACCTGCTTAATTCCTTTACTCAAACCGGGGCAAGTAGTGGTCATAGATAATGCCACATTTCATAAAGGGGGTCGCATTGAACAACTAATTCAGGAAGCCGCCTGTAAGTTGTTATACTTACCTGCTTATTCACCGGACTTCAATAGGATTGAGCAATGTTGGTCTTGGCTCAAAAGCCGGATTCGTAAGCAACTTGACCAGTTTGAGTGTCTACGCGATGCGATGGAGTATGTCTTACGTCTAGCGTCCTAACTGCCTTGGCGCTTGCTATAAGTCGGGGATCTTGTTTTCATATTTCAATTTCTTCAAAGTGTTCGACAGTGGGAAATGGTTCATAAAAATGATGCAAAAGTTTTTTCCACTCTTGATACTCAACAGAATTTCTAAATCCCAGAGTATGAGATTCTAAACTTTCCCATCTGACAAGTAATAAGTATTTACCTTGGACTTCTATACATTTATGCAATTCATGAGATAAATATCCATCCATTGAAGAAATAATTTTAGAAGCTTTCTTGAAAGCAGCTTCAAAATCGGATTCTAGACCAGGTTTAACAGGAAGTATCACTGCCTCAAGAATCATAAAGTTTTGCGGTGATAATTAAGTTCATGTTATTTAGTATAAATTGGATGCGATCTTTACGACGGGCTACGCCTACGCAGACACTTTATTGAATCAAAAATAATTATTGAAAAAATAGCTAATAGCAGCACAAAATGGAGTATGTTGACCATTAGCATCCAGCTTTTCATAACCTTGAGCAAGTAGCTGTATTTCTGCTTCAGTTAAACCATCGTAGCAAGTAATCCAGCATCAATTGCTAGCCTACGCATATTTTGCAACTTACTGATATTGAGTGCAAGCTTCTCAATCGTTGTTTCGGCAGCAGCTTTTTTAGCTGGCTCATCTGTTGATTGAATTTCGCCAGAAGGAAGATATTTAAAAAAATCAGCACAGGTTATTTGTAGAGGTGAGACCATCAGATGATCGTCATACCAGTTATCTTTTCTATGACCACAATGAACTGGTACTCGAAGTTGCTTATCATCTTCACCTTGACATGACACCATGAGATTTGTGTATTCATAAGTCAATTGTGTATAAATACTTTTGGGTTTCAAGTGTTCAATATGGCATTCATTCCTCGCGATCGAAGCACCACAGTAGCAGCAGATATAACCTTGTTCGCAGAGCAATGCCTCGAACACATCATTTTTCACTGATTGTTTGAATTTCATCCAAGGAAGTATCTTACCGCCAAGCTTATTATTCCATTTAGTTAAGCTAATCGGTTTTGCACCCTTTTTTATGTACTTCATCTATTGAGAATTTCCTTTCGCCGAATGAGTACATCCGCTTTAACAAACTCTGGCTCATCTGCTCCAATTTCAATAGCCAATTGTTGACGTAATTGCCTAGCACCTTCAATATTTCCAGCATCAATTAGTCGAAAAAGCTCTAAAAGACTTTCCTTAATTTCCTGCGGACGTTCTGGAACACCCATGAGGTCTTCTAAAATGCGATTGCTGTCTCTCCCAAAGGAACTTTCTGGTCTTTTAGCAACAACACCTTCGTCTGTTTTTTCTAGAATATAAATTCCTTCCGGCTTGACTTGGCTAATTACTTGAGGCGAATGGGTGGTGACGATAAATTGGCAATTGGGGAATGTTCTTGTCAAAGCTGGAATAATTTCTCGTTGCCATTTGGGATGTAGATGTAGTTCAATTTCATCAATTAAAACAACACCCTCACCTTGAAGCGGTTCTGGTAAACTAGGGTTAGCGATCGCCAATCGTCTTGCTAAATCTCCCACCATTGCCAGCAAGCATTTCTCGCCATCAGATAGCTGATTAACTGTAAGTTCTTCACCTTGTTTTCGCACAGTCATTCGCAGGGGTGAACGCCGTACCCGTAAGTTAGAAAACCCTGGAATTAATGAATAAATAGATTGTCTTACTACTTCTAGCTGCTGGGTTTTAAAATCAGGATTATCCCGCCTTTCTTCATTTTCTAAATCTTCCAATGATCTAAACCATTGAAAGAATCTATGGAAACTAATTTGTACTCCGTTTAGTGCTTGATCGTAAGCATCTATCTGTTTCAATGAATGCGTTTCTGTAATCTCCATGTCAATCCCAAGAACCGAACGTTTCACTGGGTAATAAACTGCTAAAGGCAAGTTAAACTTAGAGTTTGATTTCCACTGACGGTAAATATCTTGAGCAACTGTGTTTAACCCCTCATTTTCTTTCTTTATATCTTCGCTGCGTTCTTTACTAGAGTTTGTAAGAAACCAGCTTACTTCCGTTGATTGCAGAAAAACTTCAATCCTATTATGTGTCTCATTGTGTCCGTTTGTAATATCGTCTTCCCTGAAGGAACGTTCTTCGATATTCGGTTTTCCCGGAATAGATTTCTCGTACTCATCACGATTACTAGAACGATAAGATAAATTATTTATAAATAGCATATTTGTCTTTATTGACTCTGCATATGCAATCTTCCTTATCAACTGTGACAAAAGAATAGCAAGACAATCAAGAATACTAGATTTGCCCACACCGTTAATACCAATCAGCGCCGTTGGACTCTTTTCATCGAACTCAAGGGTCAAATCACCGATTCCACGGAAAGATTGCATTTTCAAGCGCTTGACTTTCATCATAATTACGCTGATTTTAATTGAATAATACCTTTATCGAAAACCCGATTATCAGTAGCGATCGCACTTATTTCTATTCTATCTTTATACACCTCATAAGAGGCAAAGCTTAAATCACTGGTAGAATACCCTGTCCATTCAGAACGCCCTACAGGACGATTACCAGCACCTGCGCCACAAATTAAGTAAGTCGTACCATCAATAGCACGAGTGCGTTCATAATTGTGTTCGTGACCATTGATGTAAAGTTGAACGCCGTATTTTTTAAACAGGGGAGTAAAAGTTTTAATAAAATCTGGATTATTACCATACTGACCAGATGAATAAATCGGATGATGACCAAACACTACTTTCCAAGGAGCATTACTAAGACTTAATTCTTTTTCTAACCAAGATAGTTGGTTTTTCCAATCAGCATTCCCGTTAGTATCTAAAGCGAAAAATTGTATTTGATTATGTTTAAATGTATAGTAACGCCCCTTCATGTTAAAGCCAGCATACTTGACTTGTAGATCGCCGTTGGCGGTACGAATATCGTGATTACCTAAACAAGCCTGAAATTTCACACCTTGCTTCAGCAAAGGTTGATAAGGACGCTCAAAAACTTCGCCAATTTTTTCAATTTCGCCGTTATTGTAAATGTTATCTCCAGCTAAAACGACTAAATCATAAGGATTTTGTTTGTGATATGCATTCATCGCTCTAGCCACGGCATACTGTCCCTTAGCTCCAGTCCCTGTATCCGCTACAGACACAAAACGTAATAATAAGTCTTTTTTGGCTGGGTTGGCGGCTATAGCTGTTGTTGAATCACTAATATCAGCACTTTGATGATTTTGATGAGCAAACATCCAGCTTAAAAAGCCTGTACCAATGGCGCTGACACTACTTAAAAATAAAAATTGACGGCGTTTGAGTTTCATAAGTCACCAAATTTAATAAATAGTCAGTTTACCGGAAACAATGAGCAATGAAGTGATACATTAAGGCAAAAGAAGGCAGCACCAGTAATAATGTACGTTGTTTGTCTTTGATTCGCTGCTTTTGGTGAAAGTTCCATGTCACAAGACAATCAGTCAAAACCGACGGATGAGCCAGTAACTCAACCTCCCCAAAAACCTTACCAGAGAGTTCAGCCAATTTGGAAGGCTAAAATTATCCAACTTCTCCGAGGGACGATTGGGGTTTTAGAAACAACAGTGGACAAACTGGAGACAGCACCCCCACCGGGTACTGAGGAAAAACCCAGTTTTTTGCAGCAGCTTCAGTTGCGATGGGGTGGACTTTTAAGGACAATCCGCTTGTTTTTACCATCAAATTTGTCAACAAAGTTATCAGATACAGCTTTAACGGGAATTGTTACTGCAATTACTGTAATTTTTGTTTGGACAACTGCGACTGTCTTAACTGGTAAACCTACTGAAGTAGCCACAGTTCCACCGATTGAAGAGGTTCCTACACCAAAACCAACGATCGCAACTCCACCGCAGTCAGTCGTACCAGAACCGCCACAGCCACAGCCACCAGAGGAAATTACGCCGTCGCCAGAACCGGAAATCAAACCGGAAATCAAACCGGAAATAGAACCAATTCCCACGCCAACACCAACACCGACACCAGTCATAGAATTGACACCAGAACAAGCCTTGATTGCGGCTATTGAGAATCAGGTAGCTGAAACTAGCGATCGCATTGCCTCTGGTCTGATAAAGTCAATTCAAGCCAACTTCCGCACGAGTAACTTGACTGTAAAAATTAGTAACGATTGGTACACTCTCAAAGAATCTCAGCAAGACAACTTAGCTGCGGAGATATTACAACGCTCTCAAGAACTTGATTTTACCCATTTAGAAATTATTGACTCTCAAGATAAGCTGATAGCGCGGAACCCAGTTGTTGGTACTCAAATGGTGATTTTTAAACGGCAAAGAACTTCGTAATGGGCTACGCCCCGCTACGCTCTAAGCGAAGCTATGCCGCAGGCTTTACGTAATTCGTAGTGACGCTTGAATACTCGCTATCGTTACGCTAACGTAATTCGTAATTATTTGGATTATTTCAAGTAAAGTTTGTGTTCTGTAATCATTAATATCAACACTTAATTCGGACTTTTAACTTAAAGTATTTATGTTAGATAACCTTTCGCTATTACTCAAAGCTTGTGAAAAGTTAAACATCAACTATGAAATTATTCATCCGGCTGAAAACTTAGTAAAAATAAAACTGAATAATAAACAACATTATTTTTGTAATTATAGTACTCCGATAATAAATCAAGCAGTAGCACAAATTATCAAAGACAAGGAATATACTTACCATATTTTAAAGAACAAAGTTAAACTTCCTCGGACAGTAGGTTTTCTTTCCCCTTTTTGTGACCTGCAATATAAGATTTACTTAAAGTTTCCAAGTTTTGAAGATATTATATTAGAAATAAAAGAAAACTTTGAAACACCCGTAATTGTTAAACGTAATTCTGGTTCAAGTGGACATAACGTTTTTTTATGTCAGAATACGGATGAAGTTGAAACTGCTTTAAAAGAGATTTTTAATGTTAATAATAAAAAGTATGATTACGTTGCGATCGCTCAAGAGTTCATTAACATAAAATCTGAATATAGAGCCATTTTCTTAAATAAAGAGTTGGTTCTGCTCTATGAAAAAGATATAACTGATGCAAAATTTGTCGGTAATCTCAGTCCTTTACATTGGGATGGTGCGAAAGCCAAGTATATCAGCGATCCACAAATATTGTCTGAGATTGCTAATTTTGCTAGACCAGTTTTTGAAGAATTAGACATTGATTATGGTGGTTTAGATATTGTATTAGATCGAGATGACCAATATTGGTTAATTGAAATCAATTCTCACCCAAATTATACTATTTTCACTAGAGATAACGGAGAAGAACCGGTGTTAAGAGTTTTTGAAAAAATGCTCATTAGCCTTAACAAAAAGGAAGCCAAGGAATTTTAAACCAAAAACTTTAAACCAAAAACAACGTACAGAGATAATCGAATTATTTGCGCGATAAATTGGCAGTTGAAAGCATTGAAAAACTATTCCGCATTAAACAAACTCATCCCGTGATTCAGCAACGTCGAAATCTGCAAGCGATCGCAAACGCTACTCTAGAAATCAGCATCACTCAAACTTTGAAGTTTCAACATGATAGCCTCACCCCAACAAAACTACCTCACCGCCCAAGAGTACCTTCAAATCGAGGAACAGAGCAATATCAAGCATGAATATATAGACGGTTACATCTACGCAATGGCTGGAGCGCTTGAAGCACATGTTACCATCGCTCTTAACCTTGCCGCTCTCCTCCGTAATCATGTGCGCGGTTCGGGTTGTCGTGTTTACATCGCTGACATGAAAGCCCGAATTGAATCTCTGAATCGCTTTTATTATCCCGATGTGATGATAACTTGCGATGAACGAGAACGAGAAACGCCAGGTTATAAAAGATTTCCCTGTTTAATTGTCGAAGTTTTATCTAATTCTACAGAAGCATTTGACCGGGGCGACAAATTCGCTGATTATCAAACACTGGAAAGTCTGCAAGAGTATATATTAATTAATACCAAACGTCAGCGAGTCGAGTGTTTTCGACGCAACGATCAAGGAATGTGGGTTTTGCAATCCTACACAGCAGAACATCAATCATTTCGACTCAACAGCGTGGATTTTGAGGAAACAATGGCAGCACTTTACGAAGATGTAGTTTTTGAATAATCAACTGATGATTGGGTACATACACAATTTTTAGTACACTAAATATCTATTGATATGTTCAAAGCTCCCTAACCCGGCGGAGGCATTGAGCAAAACAGACACAATTGATTGCATAAAAGTTATGGCGCTCATAGTTCAAAAATACGGTGGTACATCTGTCGGTTCAGTGGAACGCATTCAAGCTGTTGCAGGGCGTGTTTATAAAACTGTCCAAGCTGGAAACTCTCTGGTAGTAGTTGTTTCGGCGATGGGCAAAACCACCGATGGACTCGTCAAACTCGCTAATGAAATTTCTCCCAATCCTAACCGCCGGGAAATGGATATGCTGCTTTCTACTGGCGAACAAGTAACCATCGCCTTACTCAGCATGGCTTTGCAGGAACTCGGACAACCAGCAATTTCCATGACTGGCGCTCAGGTAGGAATTGTTACCGAAGCCGAACACAGCCGCGCTCGGATTTTGCATATTGAAACTACTCGCCTAACTCGCCACATCAATGCAGGTAAAGTTGTTGTAGTAGCAGGGTTCCAAGGTACATCCAACGCCGGGGAAATGGAAATTACAACTTTGGGGCGCGGTGGTTCTGACACCTCGGCGGTGGCGATCGCAGCCGCATTAGGAGCAAGCTTTTGTGAAATTTATACAGACGTTCCAGGGATTTTAACTACAGACCCCCGCTTAGTTGCCGAAGCCCAATTGATCGATGCCATCACCTGCAATGAAATGTTGGAACTAGCTAGCTTGGGTGCAAAAGTGTTGCATCCCCGCGCTGTGGAAATCGCTCGTAACTATGGTGTTCCCCTTGTAGTAAGGTCTAGCTGGACAGATGCCCCCGGTACTTGGGTAACATCAGCCCAACCCCAAGGGCGATCGCTAATCAATCTCGAAATTGCCCGTCCGGTAGATGCTGTAGAATTTGACACTAACCAAGCAAAGGTGGCTTTGTTGCGCGTACCCGACAAACCAGGCGTAGCAGCAAGGTTATTCGGTGAAATTTCTCGGCAAAAAGTAGACGTAGATTTGATTATTCAATCAATTCATGAAGGTAACAGTAATGACATTGCCTTTACTGTCACCACACCAATTTTAAAACGGGCAGAAGCCGTAGCAGCAGCGATCGCCCCGGCACTGAGAAATCCATCTAACCCCAAATCTGACGAAGCCGAGGTAATGCTAGAACATAACATTGCCAAAGTCAGCATCGCTGGTGCAGGAATGATTGGCCGTCCTGGTGTAGCTGCAAAGATGTTTGCCACCCTAGCCGAAGCTGGCGTGAATATTCAGATGATTTCCACCAGCGAAGTGAAAGTAAGTTGCGTAGTCAATGCCGCAGAATGCGATCGCGCCGTCTTAGCACTCCGCACTGCCTTTGAAATAGAAGCAGGGGAGCAGGGGAGCAGGGGAGCAGGGGAGAGTGTGTGCATAGATTCCCCTCTGCCCCTCTGCCCCTCTGCCCCTGTGCCCAATTCTCCTCCCGTTCGCGGCGTTGCTTTAGATTTGAATCAAGCGCGTCTTGCTATTCGCCAATTACCAGATCGGCCAGGGATGGCGGCGAAGCTGTTTGGATTATTAGCACAGCATAATATCAGCGTTGACATGATTATTCAATCTCAGCGCTGTCGAGTGATTGATGGTGTTCCCCGGCGAGATATTGCCTTTACAGTCTCGCGGATAGACGGGGAAAACGCCAAAGAAATGCTTACTCAAGTAGCGGCAGAGTTAGGATGGGGTGAAGTTGTTTTAGATAGCGCGATCGCTAAGGTGAGTATTGTCGGCGCGGGTATGGTGGGACAACCAGGTGTTGCCGCAAAAATGTTTGAAGCGCTAGCCCAACACCAAATTAATATTCAAATGATTGCCACCTCAGAAATTAAAATTAGTTGTGTAGTAGCACAAGAGGAAGGTGTTAAAGCTTTGCAAGCCATTCATGCCGCTTTTGGACTAGCTGGTAGTGAGAAAGTTGTTGTGCCAGCGTAGCAACTGAATTTTAAAATCGCTGACTTGCTAATGATACGCTAACGTAATTCGTAATTACGTTAGCGTAGCGGGGCGTTAGCCCATTACGAATTATTTTGATGCCATTTTTCCATCATGGCAACCATTTCTGAAAGCCGACGTTCACCACACCAAACTAAATCAAGTTTTTTGAGTTGATTGAGGCTGATACCGCCCTCTTCCTCAGCAATCCGGTGATATTCTTTATCTCCCATTGCTGCTAATAAATGCCCAAAAATAATCATTTCATCGAACTGGGGATTTGTCTCTGGATCGTTCAAAATTGCCATTGCTCGTTCTTGCGATAGTTCTTGCAGAGCATTGGCAATAAATCGTGTAGGAAAGTCAACATCCTGAAGTTGAGGATGACGCGATACTAATCCAGCCAACAGCACTCCTAGATAGGCAGCTGCTTGAGAATTACTCAGTAACTCCATTTGTTGGATGGCAATCTCGGTTAAATTGGTAAAAAATGCACACCCTAACAGCTGTTCAATGGCGGTAACTGGATCTAAAACTAGCGAAGACTCTAACTGTGACTCAAATGCTGTCTGATGCTCCTGTGGCACTTGGCTAAGTAACACTTGCTTGGCGCGATCGCTTATTATAATGCTGCGATCGGGCCCAGAGCTAAAATCTTTGCCCGGTTCCAAATAATTACTCACTAAAATTTGAAAGATGTTACTTTGAGCTTTTTCTTCCATCTGTTCGTATTGAACTTGTCCAAGAAAAATCTGACAAAACCAACTGTGACTGTCAGAGTCGCATTCGACCATTACCTCATTAACAATCAAATCAGTTAACTTTTCTACTCCCAAAATCCTTTGCCAATCTCCAATTAAGCTATTAATAGCAGCAATATCACGGTAATTGAGCGCCTTGAGCAATTGACGCTTCGCAGTAGCTACCAAGGCTTTTTTTCGCCCAAATACGTTGATTTTCAATTTTTTATCTGGGGTTTTAGATAATTCAAACTGCTATTTTTTTACCTTATTTGAGGATTAGGTGTCATGGGTGAGATTGCTGAATAGCCCCGATCAAAATATGCTTCCATATATGTTCACCTCTTTTCTTAAGCCTCGTTTAACTGAAAAATTTTACTTAAGCCTGGTAATATGTAGGCGAATTAAGTCTACAAAATTCTTTTAAAAAATAAAAATATTACTAGCAATATATGGCATTAGCTAATAATTAGTATTTTTATCTCCCAGAAGGGCATTGACTTTTTTTGAATAAATGTTTTTTTACAAAAAAAACTAGTTACCAGTAATAACACGTAAGCTATAATCAAAAGATTTATATATCTATATTGATTGATGCCTATTCATTTACGAGATGGACGCTACCGAATACTAAAAGTTCTCAATGATGGGGAAAAGCCAGAAACCTATCTAGTGGAGGATGCTAATTTTCCTGAGAGCCAATTTATAGTAAAACAGTTACGTAATCCTAGTAGCAATCCTCAAACTCTAACCAGCCTACGCCGCTTGTTTGCTAGTAAAGCAGCAACTTTAGAAAAACTAGGGCAGGAACACGATCGAATTCAGAAGCTAATTGCTTACTTTGAAGAAAACGAAGAATTTTATATAGTTCAAGAATTTATCCCTGGTAATCCTTTAACTGACGAAATTATCCAGGGACAACCTCTGAGGGAAGACCAAGTAATTAATTTTTTATCAGAGATATTAGAAATTTTGGTGATTGTACATAGCTATGGCGTAATTCATCGGGACATTAAACCAGCAAATATTACTCGTCGGGAATCAGATAAAAAGTTAGTTTTGGTTAATTTTGGGACTTTGAATGAAGCCATCACTAGTACCGTTGATAATCTCGAATATATGCCTATAGAACAAGTTAACGGTAACGTTAAGTATAACAGCGATCTATATGCTTTAGGTATAGTTGCGATCGCAGCACTTCTAGGTTTACCTACAAACGAAATATCTAATTTGCGAACTCAGAAAAATCGGCTGACAGGTGAAATAGTTTGGCAGAACAAAAATATAAAAATTAGCAGAAAATTAGCAAAAATTATTAATAGAATGGTGCGCTTTGACTATCGTAAGCGTTACCAGTATGCAACTGAAGTTTTAGACGATCTGAAAAAGTTAACAAATGTTGAAGTTGAGCCAAAACAGCACGATAAAAAATTATTAATAGTTTTGACCGGGATAGTTGGCTCGATCGCACTTGGGGTAGGAGTATGGTTTTTGCATTCGCCAAAACCTGTAAGTAATGCTCAAAAACAATTATATCAAGAAGGAGTAAATAAATATGAGGCAGGAAACTATGAAGGGGCAGTTGAAGATTTCAATCACGTTATTGAACTAGATCCACAAAACGCTTTGGCTTATAATAGGCGAGGCGATGCTTATTATCGATTAGGAGACTACGAGCAAGCAGAAGCAGACGCGAGTCAAGCCCTTTTACTTAATCCTCAAGATGCTAATGCCTATTTTGACCGAGGATTTGCTTTTTCAGAATTAGGCAAATATAAAGAAGCGATCGCAGACTATACCCAAGCGATTAAGTTAAATTCTGAGGATGCTTATGCTTACTATGGCCGGGGGTTAACCCGCGTTCAACTGAAGGATAATAAAGGGGCGATTGGAGATTTTAGCAAAGCGATCGCTCTCAAACCCCAGTATACTGAAGCCTACTTACAGCGAGGTATTCTCCACCGTCGCCTCCGACAAAGACTTGAAGCAATCCAAGATTTTGATAAAGTAATTAAGATTAATCCTAGTGATGCCAAAGCTTATTATCAAAGGGCTTTAACTCAATCTCTCAATAAACAAAAATATGCAGCACTTAAAGATTATACCGATGCACTTAACATCAATCCCAAATATATAGAAGCCTATCTTAATCGCGGTGATGTTTATAGCGATCTAGGAAATAAAGTCGAAGCGACTGAAGATTACAATACTATTTTACGGATCGATCCTAAATTTATTGCCGCTTATATCCATAGAGGTATACATCGCTTTTCTTTCGGAGATTATAAGGGTGCTATTGAAGATTATACCGAAGCTCTGAAACTAGATCCTAATAATATAGCAGCTTACAATAACCGTGGTAACGCCTATCTCGAACTAGGAAATAAAAAATCTGCCAATCAGGATTATTCACAAGCGATCGCAATTAATGCTAACAACGCTTTAGCCTACTATAACCGGGGTGTGATTCGCACCAAGCAGAAAAATAAACAGGGTGCGATCGCAGATTTCAAAAAAGCTGCCAAACTGTTCCAACAGCAAGGCGAAAAAGATAGTTATCAAGATGCACAGAGAGAAATTGCAATTTTGCAAAATAATTCAGAACCACTGAAAACTACTCGCCCTAAATCGGGGAAAATAGAAAAAAATTGAGCTATAGGACTAGTATTTGATTTTTGAAATCCATGTAGGGTGCGTTAGCAGGGAATTAAACGCCGGATTCAGACCCCCTTTTTAAGGAGAGTTTGGGGTATCTTCCGAGGTAAAATATCACTAACACCAAGCCAGCGTATTGCAATATGTCTATTTACGACAGTAAATCATAGGCTTTGACATTTTATATGTCTTTGTAGTCAAATAAATTATCGCTCAACATGAGTCAACAGATTTTCTCAAGACTCAATTAGGATGGCTATATGTTAATTCTCCTCACTTTTTATCCAGATCATCTGGAAATATTCACCCATCGAGATGTCGATATAGTACTGAAAAGAATTGATGGTTCTCACAATATTTGGTTGCGCTGTATTCACTTCCGCGATCGCACTGGAACAGCTAAAATTATCAAGCACTTTCAACTCAATCCATCTCGGGTTAACATGATTTTTAACCATTCACCTTTAGGAATTGATGAAGATATAGAAGATTGTTTATTTGACAGCTATGAAATTCTAACTGCTCAAATAAAAAATCATGAATTTGAGGTTGCACGTGGTAACATTGTAGTCGGGAAAAATTTTATTCTCACATTTGAAATTACTGAACTCAAAGTTTTAAGTATTCTAGTTAATAATCTGCAAAAACGCCCTCTTGATGTTAATGAGTTGGGAATTGACTATATTTTTTATCTCATTTTTAAAGAAGTTTTGAATAATTATCATACTGTATTTGAATATATTTCTAGAAAACTTGATGATTTAGAAGATGAAGTTTTAGATGATTCTGGTGATGAATCAACGTACCAAAGAATTGCCACAATGAGACAATCTACTCGTTCAGGACGGCGTAATTTTCAAAGCATTAAGTCACTTATGGCTATTATGGATTACGAAGATTTCCGATGGATTGCCCAGCCAGTCAAAGAACTATTCAAAGAAGAATTGGTTTATCAAGTTGATAAATTATGGCAAGAATATCAAGCTTTGAGAGCCTGGATGTCAGAATTAATGGAAATTCAACGCGATAATATTGCTAGCAAAACTGGCGAACGAATTAATCGTCTGACTATCCTCTCTACCATATTCTTACCAATTACCTTCATGTCTGGTTTCTATGGTATGAACTTCAAATATATGCCGGAATTAGAGCAACCTTGGTCTTATCCTGTTGTAATCTGTGTGATGGCATCAATTGTGATTGGTAGTATTCTCTATGCTAAAAGACAACGTTGGTTATAGCATCTATTAAGTTATAGAGGATTGCTGGAATAGTAAAATTTACATCTCCTTTGGTATTGCTATATGCTTTCTGTAAGTAGACTGCATCAACCCTAAAACGGTAAATAAACGTGAATCTACCATTGATTATTCGTGCTGAAGAACACAGCGAGAAAATAGCCATTACTACAACGGATGGATCGTTTACCTATCGGGATTTGCTCCACACTTCCAGTCAAATAGCAACAAATATTCTTCAAAATGCAGAAGATTTACAAGAGGAGCGAGTTGCCTTTCTCATCCCGCCTGGATTTGAGTATGTAGCCACTCAATGGGGAATTTGGCGTGCTGGTGGCATAGCTGTACCTCTGTGTGTTTCCCACCCGCGCCCAGAATTGGAGTATGTAATTACCAATTCTGAAGCATCGATTATTGTTGCTCATCCCAATTTTGAAAGTATACTGCGATCGCTAGCCCAAGAACACAATTTACGATTTATCCTCACCTCAGAAACGCTCCCATCTAATATTGCTCCCCTCCCAGAGATTAATATAACTAGACGCGCCTTAATTCTCTACACTAGCGGTACAACAGGTAAACCCAAGGGTGTGGTTACAACCCATCAAAATATTCAAGCGCAAGTGACTAGTTTGATCGCTGCTTGGGAATGGACATCTAGCGATTCTCCTGCGGAGACGCTGCGCGATCGCATTTTACATATATTGCCACTACATCATATTCATGGAATTATTAACGTACTGACTTGTGCTTTATGGGCTGGGGCGGAGTGTCATCTGTTGAGCAAGTTTGATACCGAAACCGTTTGGAGGCGAATTTGTGACGGTGACTTAACCCTATTTATGGCAGTACCAACGATTTATGTAAAGCTCATTGCTGCTTGGGAAAATGCCTCTAAAGAACGTCAAAAAACCATGTCAGAAGGCTGTGCTAAGATGCGTCTGATGGTTTCTGGTTCAGCAGCCTTACCAGTTCAAGTTTTAGAACAATGGCAGAGTATTAGCAGCCATTTTCTGCTTGAGCGATATGGGATGACGGAAATTGGCATGGCACTATCGAACCCTTTACACGGTGAACGATTGGCTGGATATGTAGGAAAGCCTCTACCTGAAGTTGAAGTCAGATTAGTAGATGAGAATGGGCACTTAGTCCCAGGCGGAACGCCAGGAGAAATCCAAGTTAGAGGGCCTGGAGTGTTTCTCGAATATTGGCAAAACCCTGAAGCAACCGCCAAAGCCTTCCAAGATGGCTGGTTCTGTACTGGAGATACCGCCGTAGTTGAGGATGAGAATTACCGTATTCTGGGACGAATGAGTGTGGATATCATCAAAACCGGAGGGTATAAAGTTTCAGCTTTAGAAATTGAAGAAGTATTGCGATCGCATCCAGATATTCAAGAATGTGCAGTGGTTGGGGTTGCAGATATAGAGTGGGGCGAACGGGTTTGCGCTGCATTAGTATTGCAAGGGTTACAACCTTTGACATTAGAATCTTTCAGGAGTTGGGCAAAAGAGCGATTGGCTGTTTATAAAGTGCCAACCCAAATTTTGATAGTTGAAGAATTACCGCGCAACGCTATGGGGAAAGTGACTAAGCCGACAGTGGTTGAATTATTTTGCTGATAGCGATCGTTAACATCTAAATTAGACCTAGAGTGTATGAATGAGGCTGCAAGAATGCTAGATGAATGCTAAAGGTTGTGGAAGGATTGTTACCAGTCTATTTCTATTGGTTCGTCCCGTTCTTGAAATACCGTGAGCGATCGCAAATTTGGGTCAGGTTGATCTACTAACTCGTTTTTAAGTAGTAGCTGTACATGTTCAGGTGGGTTATCTATTAACTGAATGTCATCATAAATCCTTCGATAATGTTTTAGCTTACCATCCAACTCATGATAAATAGTTTCATCAAGTCCATCAAGAATGTCTATCTCTATTGGACGGATAAATTTTTTCCAATTCTCAAGAACTTTATGTGGTAAATCAGAGGCTCTATCTCCATAACAACATACTAAGCCATCCCAAGGAGTCATGTATAGCGTTTCCTAATCACATGAGGTACATCATAGTCCCCTCATCGCTTGCGGGGAGGGGGTTGGGG